>CAZBCH010000315.1:0-19035 GCA_964490235.1 uncultured Flavobacteriaceae bacterium
GGCGTTAATAGAGTAGTGTATGACATCAGTTCAAAGCCGCCTGCAACTATAGAATGGGAATAATTACATGATGAGAAATATAATAATATTAGTTTGTATGTGTCTCGCTTTCGCGAAAGCGGAGGCAACAATCCTGCAAAATTATAGGCAGCATACAGTAGAACAAGGAGAAACTATTTATACATTAACACAAAAGTATAAGGTAAGCTCTAAGCAATTATTAGAACTCAATCCAGATTTGAGTTCTGGATTAAGGTATGGGCAGGTACTTTTGATACCAGCTCAAAATAAGGTACTTACACAACGCAGAATCAAGAAGTACAAAAAGCACCGTGTAAGACGTAAAGAAACCCTTTATAGCCTTGCCAAAGAATATGGGATTACCGAATTAGATATAAAAGAGGCAAATAAAGAATTGTATTCAAACCCTTTAAAAAAAGGTGATCGTATTCAAATTCCTGTGTTTGAAGAAGTAGAATTAGTTGTAGATGATAGTGACAAAAAAGATGTGACTCAAAATACAACACCGCTAGAGGATGGCAAATATGTGGTGAAGCAAGGTGAAGGAATGTATGGTATAGCTACTAAATTTGGTATTAAAATCATAGAGCTTAAAAAATTAAACCCTACGGTAGACGCTTTAAAACCTGGGATGATTTTAAATGTACCTAAAACAAAGACCAGTCCAGAGGATACTGTTTCAGGAAAAGATAATGAAAAGGCATCTATAATTGATAACCAAAAGCTCATAGAATACACAGTTCCTAAGAAAATGGGAATGTATTCACTTAAAAAATTAACTGGAATCTCTGAAGATTCTTTGATACAATGGAATCCAAAACTTAAAGATGGTCTTAAGGAAGGAATGAAAATCATTTACCCTAACCCTAATTATGGAAAAGAGGTCGTTAAGGTTCCAACTAAGGTGAATTCAAACAAAATAGCTTCTTTAGTAGATAGCCTTAAAAACTTTGAAAGGCAGCGACTGGCTATAATGCTACCTTTTTCTCTTCCAAAAATAGTTGATGATAATTCAGATCGAGATAATCTTAAAAAAGATAAAGCGATGCGTATAGCGCTGGACTTTTATAGTGGTGTAAAAATAGCAATTGACAGTGCAAATACTTTAGGGATACCAGTAGATCATGATATTTTTGATACACAAAAAAGCCTTCAGACCACTAAAAACATTCTCGACGCCACAGATTTTGCTGATTACAATACCGTAATTGGACCGCTTATTTCTACAAATGTTGTAGAGACCGCAAAGGAGTTAAAATCCTTTAATATTCCGGTGGTTTCTCCTCTTACTTCTACAGATGTAAGATTGTACCGTAACTTGTTTCAAGCAAGACCAGATGATGAAATTCTTAAAAGTAAACTTAAAGAATACCTTGTAGAATATGCCAAAGGAAAAAATGTTATTATAGTTACTGATAATAATAAGCCGCAATTAAAAAATGAATTTACCTCCATTCTACCGTCTGCAAATGTGTTAATTCCAAATGCCAAAAAGAATTATATTTTTAGCATAGAATACATCAAACAATTAAAACCAGATGTAGAAAATGTGGTAGTTCTTGCTGTCGATAATGTTGGTTTTATTACAGATGCTGTTACTAATTACTCTGCAAAAGCAGACACGCATAGAATCACCATGTTTGGTTTAGGTAATGATGAAGACATGGAACTTTCTAACATCAGATTAGCCCAATTGAATTATATATTCCCACAAATTTTTAAAGAAAGTGATGATACAAATTCATTCATAGAGAAGTATTACAGTAAATATCAAATTACACCAAATTCATATGCGACAAGAGGCTTTGATATTACTCTAGATATTATTTTAAGACAAGCTAGCGCCTCTGATTTATATGAGAGTGCTATGAAAAACGGTAAAACAGTGATGACAGAGAATAAATTTGATTATTCTAAAAAGTTTCTCGCTGGCTTTTATAACGATGCTGTATATATCTTACAATATCAACAAGATTTAAGCATCAAAGAATTAGATGTTAATGATCTTAAAGTAGATACTGAAAAATGACTTCACTAGTTGAATACAAAGGTGACCTTAGATGTGAGTGTACACATCTTAAAAGTAGCGACAGTTTTATTACAGATGCACCTACAGATAATAATGGCAAAGGAGAAGCTTTTTCACCTACAGATACTGTAGCAACAGCACTAGCTAGTTGTATGCTTACTGTTATGGGAATTAAGGCTGTTGAAATGGAAATTGATCTAGCTGGTAGTCTTGCGCAAATTACCAAAACAATGTCTGCAAATCCTAGGCGTATATCAAAAATTGATGTTCAATTAGATATGAAAGGCAATTGTGATAAGAGAGCGCAACTTATTCTGGAGCGCATCGCAAACACTTGTCCTGTTTTAAATAGCTTACATCCAGAAATTGAAAAAACCATCGTTTTTAATTGGACCTAGATGAAGTTAGCTTTTGCCTGTATATTACTCGTTTTATTTGTTAAAGAAGAACCTTCAGAGCGATTCACTTATCAAGAGCGACCAGTTTTAAATTGGCAAGATTTTAAAGGAGTGCCTCCTAAGAATGCTATTTATCTTGCTAGTGTAAATAGTAGTTTAGGGTATACGTTTACCAGTAAAATAACAAACGGTAAAACATCCATTTCAGTATTAGTAGAAAGTTATTTTTATCCTCAATTGAGTTGGAAAAATAAGCGTGATGAAAACAATCAGTCGCTTTTAAAACATGAACAACTTCATTGGGATATTACAGAGTTGTATGCGCGTAAATTAAGAGCTGCTTTTAAAAAATATCTCCCACAAAATAATCCTAAAAAAGAGGTTGATTTTATTTTCAGGAAATTTGAAAAAGAACGCCAGATCGCTCAAAAAACCTATGATCGGGAAACACGTCATGGTACTGTTATTGAACTTCAAATCCAGTGGGAAAATAAAATTAAAGAGGAGCTTTTTAAAACTAGTGAGTATGCAAACGGTAATTAGTAGTTAAAGGATTTGTTTATTGCGGTTATAGTTTGAGGTACTTCGTTAATTTTAAATTTTAAGGATACATTATAGCCTCTATTTGTTTTCAACAATTTTAATTCTCCTTGATTTATTTCATAAAAACCAGTTGTGCCTCTACAATTACATAGTCTACCATACGTAACATTAGCTTTTTTCAAAGACATGTTATTGAGAGATAATTGATTTACTTCTTTATTTAACTGTATATAGATGATTTCTTTATAGTTGCCGTCAGCTATTTTGGGGTGAACCTTTTTACGGTACTCAAATTTTAAAATCAGATCCTTTTCACTATTCTGTAGTTCAGGAAACGTATTCCCATATTCATCTTTTTGTATAATCAATTTAGCGTTTGGAATGATTTCTAAGAAACAATTACCATCCTCAGGACAATCTTGTCGCGTTTGATTATCATCGGTAACTTTATTTTTAGAAACACAGGAGACTGATACTAGAATTGCTAGTATTATGTAAAAAATCTCTTTCATAATTAAGCCATTTTTAGGTATCGCTTTCGCGAAAGCGGTATTAGTTCAAAAATCACGCGTTGCTTCATGCTTGAACGAATTCTTTTCGAGTTAAGTTATACTTATCTGAATAAAACAATTTTGTGATTATTTTCTATTATTATTGTTAATCAAATACTTTAAAATGATTCAATATTACAAGTTCTACGCAGTTCTCTTTTTATTAAGCACAGTCTTTTTATCTCCTACTAATGCTCAAAATGATAAATCTACATGGATTCCAGTTAAATCTTTTCAATTGCAAAATGAGATGCAATGGTCAAGAAAAACTGAACCAGCTGTTGCATTGTACTATCGACTAGATCTACCATTTCTAAAAAATCAACTGTCAAATGCTCCCCAACGAGGAGTGTCTAGTTCACCATCTAGCGTCATCATAAACTATCCTACAACAGACGGTATTAAAAAATTTAGAATTAAGGAGGCTAGTGTAATGGCTCCAGAACTTCAAGCAAGATATACAGATTCACGATCTTATGTAGGTGAAGGTATAGGTGATGTATCTAGTCAGATACGTTTTTCAATAACTTCACAAGGTTTTCATGGTATGATGTTCTCACCGCAATTGGGTACACAATTCGTGGATTCCTATACTATGAATAACTCTTCTGTTGTAGTTTATAAAAAGTCAGATTTGATTAATTATGATGACCATTGGGAATGTCACGTAGATGAAGTGTTTGCAAATAACCAAAGAAGTGCGATGTTACAAGCACCAGTGCAAATAAATAATGCAAATGATGGTGTCATAAGAAATTTTAGACTTGCTATCTCTACTACTGTCGAATACTCTGATTTTCATTGGATGAGAGCAGGAATACAAGCTAGTGCTCCTGATTTAATTAAAAAAATGGCCGTTATGGACGCGATGGTCGTTACTATGACTAGAAATAATTTTATTTACGAGCGTGATTTAAGTATTACGATGACTTTTGTGGCTAATAATGATTTATTGATATCCATAGGTACTGACAATTTTTCAAATAATAGTCCAGGTGCAATTTTAGGTGAGAATCAAAATGCTATCGACTCTATAATTGGATTCAACAATTATGATATTGGTCACATATTTTCTACTGGTGGTGGTGGTCTGGCATCACTAGCCTCTCCTTGTACTAACAGAAAGGCTCAAGGTGTAACTGGTAGAGCGGCTCCAATCGGTGATCCTTTTGATGTGGATTTTGTAGCACACGAGATAGGACATCAAATGGGCGCACCACATACTTTTAATGGAAACGCTGCAAATTGTGCAGGAGGAAATAGATCTGCAAATAATGCTTACGAGCCAGGAAGTGGTACTACGATAATGGCTTATGCTGGAATTTGTCCTCCACAAAACGTTCAAAACAACAGTGATGCCTATTTTCATCAAACTAGTCTTGAAAGTATTTTTAACAATGTAGAAAGTGGTCTTAGTACTTGTGCACAACAAATTGCTACAGGGAATAATGCGCCTATTGCAAATGCAGGCTCTAATCACGTTATTCCTAGAGGTACTCCATATAGACTTGAAGGAAGCTCAACAGATATAGATGGTATTACCTCACATACTTATACATGGGAACAATTTGACCTTGGAGCTTCTGGTTTACCTTTTAGCATAAATGTAGATGGTCCTTTAGTAAGATCATTTGAAGGAACTAATAATCCCATAAGAATTATTCCTAGATTACCAGAAATTATTGCAAATGGTCCAAATTCAACACAATGGGAAATATTATCAGATGTTGATAGGCCTATTAATTATCGACTTACTGTAAGAGATAACGATTCTAGAGGTGGGCAAACTTCAGTAGATCAAATGACTATTCAAGTAGACAGTAATGCAGGACCTTTTAGGGTAACTTCTCAGAATAATAGTGGTATTGTATGGCTACCTAATACTATCGAAACCATTACATGGGACGTCGCAGGAACCGATGCAAACGGTGTAAATACAGGAACTGTAAATATCCTCCTTTCTACCAATGCAGGTGTGTCTTTTGACACGATATTAGCGAGTGGAATACCTAATAATGGTAGTTATGATTTATTAGTTCCTGGTGGTGTCGTGGCAACAAATTGCAGACTCATGGTTGAAGGAGCTGGTAATATATTCTTTGATGTAAATCGAGAAGATTTCAACATTAATGCAAATGTTCAAGTTACTTGCACCACCTATCAATCTGGAACAGTTAATATTTCTATTCCGGATAACAATAGAGTAGGAATTTCTTCAACAATTAATGTTCCCACTACAGATAATGTAGATAGTATAAAATTAGGCGTAGACGTATCACATGACTATATTCAAGATATGATAATAAGTATATCAGATCCTTCATCAAATAATTTAGCGCTAGCATGGAATAGAGAATGTGCAAATCAAAACGACTTGTTGGCTACTTTTGAGGATGGTGCAGGAGCAGTGCTGTGTAGACAACCTACAGTTGGTACTTTTGATCCTTCATCAACCTTTAGTGTTTTTGAAAATTTGCCTTCTAATGGAGACTGGACATTATCTATTTCTGATAATGCAGATATGGATGCCGGAACACTCAACAGTTGGACTTTAGAGGTTTGTGTAAAGGCAGTTACACCGCTTAGTAACGAATCTTTTGAATTAGAAAACTTATCAATTTACCCTAATCCTAATAATGGTAATTTTACAATTATATTTGACAATGCGATAAACGACAGTGTAAATGTAAATGTCTATGACCTGAGCGGTAGATCAGTGTATAATAAAGATTTTGAAACTTCTTCTAATTTTAATGAGAATATTAACTTGACAAATATAAAATCAGGAATGTATCTTGTTCGCATATTGGATGGTGATCGCATGGTTACCAAGAAGATTGTAATAAAATAAATCTAGTTTTAAAATTTAATCGACTTCATCTTTGAGTCAAATATGATGAATAAAGAAAAGCCAGCAAATACTGCTGGCTTTTCTTAAGTTAATGAAATTATTATCATTAGAAAGTTCTCGTTTCTCTTATTCAAAATACCTACTTTTGCAGCTGTTTAAAAATGCATAAAATCTGATTATGGCAAATGCTAAGTATATATTTGTAACAGGTGGTGTAACTTCTTCATTGGGAAAAGGTATCATCGCAGCATCTCTAGCAAAATTACTGCAAGCCAGAGGGTTAAGGGTCACTATACAAAAGCTAGATCCTTACATCAATGTAGATCCAGGAACTCTTAATCCTTATGAACATGGTGAATGTTATGTTACAGAAGATGGTGCAGAAACTGATCTAGATTTAGGACACTATGAACGTTTTTTAAACGTAAACACCTCACAAGCAAATAACGTAACGACAGGAAGAATTTATCAAAGCGTTATAAATAAGGAGAGACGTGGAGAGTTCTTAGGTAAAACTGTTCAAGTCATACCACATATTACTGATGAAATAAAAGAAAGAATTCAAATTTTAGGTAAATCAGGTGAGTACGATGTCGTTATTACCGAGATAGGTGGTACAGTAGGTGATATAGAATCTTTGCCATATATAGAAAGTGTACGTCAGTTACAATGGGAATTAGGAGAGCACAATTCACTAGTTATTCATTTAACATTGATTCCTTATTTAAGTGCTGCAGGAGAGTTAAAAACTAAACCTACCCAGCATAGTGTAAAAACTTTAATGGAGAGTGGAGTACAAGCAGATATTCTTGTGTGCCGTACAGAACATGAATTATCTGATGAGATACGTGTGAAATTGGCTCGATTTTGTAACGTTAAGCAAGAAGCAGTAATTCAATCTATTGATGTAGAAACTATTTACGATGTGCCTAATAAAATGCTTTTAGAGGGATTAGATCGCGTCGTTATAAAGAATCTTCAAATTAAGACAGAAGAATATCCTGATTTAAGAAGCTGGAACGAATTTGTACAAAGACATAAAAATCCTAAAAGTACAGTTACAATTGGTTTAATAGGAAAATATGTAGAATTACAAGATTCTTACAAATCAATATTAGAGGCCTTTATACATGCAGGTGCTGCAAATGAAGTTAAGGTTAAAATCGAGTCTATACATAGTGAGTATTTAGAGGTTGAAAACGTCAGTAAAAAATTATCTCATCTAGATGCTGTATTAGTAGCACCTGGTTTTGGTGAACGTGGTATCGAAGGTAAAATAGAAGCTGTACGATACGCACGGGAAAATAAATTACCATTTTTTGGAATATGTCTAGGTATGCAAATGGCAGTAATTGAATATTCTCGTAACGTTTTAGGAATTAAAGACTCTAATTCTATAGAAATGGATGAGAAAACTTTAAATCCTGTTATTTCTTTGATGGAAGATCAAAAAAATATTTTAGACATGGGAGGCACTATGCGATTAGGAGCTTGGGATTGTGAATTAGTAGGCGGTAAAATAAAAGATATTTATGGCAGCACTTTAATAAGCGAGCGCCATAGACATCGATATGAATACAATAACGACTATAGAGAGCAATTAGAAATTGCAGGTTTAAAAACTACTGGAATAAATCCTAAATCTAATTTAGTAGAAACTATAGAAGTAGAAGAGCACCCATGGTTTATAGGAGTTCAATACCACCCTGAGTATAAAAGTACCGTTGCTGTACCACATCCATTATTTAAATCGTTTGTAAAAGCTGCAGCAGCATATAAGTTAACAAAAAAGTAATTACACCATTTCATTAGGTTTTGTTAATTAGAGAAGAATAATTTCGCTCAAGGCGAAAGTGAGATTAAATAAGCATCGCAATATAAACTAATAGCCTTATCAGGCATCAATATGGAAGAACAAAAAACGGATTGGAAAAGCATGTTAGGACTAGCCCTCATTTTTGGGATAGTAGCATTCATGTTTTTAAGAAATCAAGACGCACCACAAACAGATGAAGTAGAGCAGTCTTCTACTGAAAAAGTGACACAAAATACTGCGTCATCTACAGCAGCATTAGTTTCAAACGATTCTATTACAACACCTATTTCCAGTACAGGTGAAGAAATACAGTTTAACAGTAATCTAGTAGATTTTAAGATCAATACTAAAGGAGCTGTTATCAATGAAGCTTTACTAAAAAACTTCAAAACATATGATTCCTTACCGGTATATCTTGTAAAAGGTGGTGATCATAAATTTGATCTTAAATTCATGACCAAAGATGGTCGTACACTTCATACTCAAGATATGATTTTTACCGCTCAAGAATCTATGAGCGGTGCAAATAAAGTTTTAAGTCTAAAAGCAAATCCTGCTAATGGTGCAACTCTAGAATTTCGCTATGAGATGAAGCCAGACGATTACATGCTAGATTTTAATATTAGATCTCAAGGATTATCTCAAGTTGCAAATACTTCAGAAGAAGTATCACTTAATTGGGAATTGCAAGGGTACCGCCGTTCAAAAGGTATGGACAATGAAAGCCGCTACACTGAAGCAAAATTTGAATACGATGACGGCAGTGACGATTATACTGGGCAAGGAGAACTAGCTGAAGAAGAGGCAGAGAAAATCACTTACGTGGCTTATAAACAACACTTTTTCTCGTCCATTTTGTTAACAGACACACCTTTTAAATCTGGTGTAATTGAAACCTATAACAATTATGCTGCAAACGATGAGCAAACTGTATTGACTAAAAAATTCATGACTACTGCTCAATTAGAGTATTCTGGTGGAGAATTAGCATACAACATGGATTGGTATTTTGGTCCTACTGATTATGATATATTAAATTCATATGATCGTAACCTTGATGAGGTAGTAGATTTAGGTTGGGGAATATTTGGTGTTATAAATGAATGGGCCATACGTCCGTTGTTTACTCTTTTAAGCCATCCTGTTAAAGGAGCTGGAATTCCCTATGGTATCGCTATTATACTGCTTACAGTTTGTGTAAGACTGGTTTTATCACCTGTATTATACAAGAGTTATTTAACTCAAGCAAAGATGAAAATTCTACGTCCAGAGTTAAATAAAATTGCAGAAAAGTATAAGGATAATGCGATGAAAAAGCAGCAGGAAACAATGAAGGTACAAAGCGAGGCCGGCGCTAGTCCATTGAGTGGTTGTTTGCCAGCGTTGTTACAAATGCCTGTGTTCTTTGCACTCTTTAAATTTTTCCCTACTGCATTTGAATTAAGACAAAAAAGTTTTCTTTGGGCAGACGATTTATCAAGTTATGATGAGGTATTTAGCCTACCGTTTAAGATCCCTTTTTATGGCGATCATGTAAGTTTATTCCCGATATTAGCTTCAATATCAATTTTCTTTTACATGCAAATGACTACAGGTCAAAATATGCAAGCAAGTCAACAACCTGGCATGCCTAACATGAAATTTATCATGTACCTGTCTCCATTATTTATGCTAGTTTTCTTTAATAATTATGCAAGTGGTTTATCATTGTATTATTTTATATCTAACTTAATTACTATCGGTATCATGTTAGTTATTAAGCATGTAATTATTGATAAGGATAAGGTTCTTGCCAAAATTGAAAAAGCTAAAGCAAAGCCTAAGAAAAAGAAAGGAAAATTTGCTAGTAAAATGGCAGAGATCATGGAGCAAGCACAAGCACAGCAAGAAGCTCAAAAAAAGAATAAGTAATATTCTTATAATTCGTACAAAAACTCCATCTATTAGGATGGAGTTTTTTTTTGACATAAAATCAATTCAGCTCAGAAAGTAACCATCTATCTAGAAGTTATTAAATATGTGTAATAGTCGTTACATTTGGACTAGAATTATTTAATTTGAAAACTAAAGTTCAAAAATATTTGCCTATTGACGCAGCCAGATGGAATGCTTTCATAAAAAAATGTGATATCAACACATTTCTATTTGACCGCAATTTCATGGATTATCACTGCGACCGATTTCAAGATCATAGCCTACTTATAATTGAAAATGATAGAATCATAGGTATTGTTCCAGCTCATATTAAGGAAAATTCGTTTTATAGTCATCGAGGTTTAACTTATGGGTTTCCAGTCGCAAAGGTGAATAAATATCATACGGTACTGCAATCTCTATTAGATTATCTAAATGATTCCGCTTTCGCGAAAGCGGAATTCAATCTTGCACCGGACTTTTACAATATTGATCCTAATAAAATTATTAAAGAAAAATTACTTTCTGATGATTTTAAAATAGATCGTGTTTCAACATATTTATACGTTGATTTAAGTAAGGATTTAAAATTCTCACCAAAGAAAACTATAGGTTACCGAAATGGTAAATTCACAGGTTTTTATATAGAACGAAATAATGATTTTAATTCTTTTTGGGAATTTGTTTTAGTTCCATCCTTGCGATCAAGGCATAATAGTAAACCAGTACATGATGTAAAGGAAATAGAAATGCTTGCCTCGAGGTTTCCTGATAACATTATACAACATAATTTGTATCGTGACGATGAGCTTCTTGCTGGAATCACTTTTTTTATAAAAGATAAAATAATTAAATCTCAATACGCTGCGTCTACTTCTATGGGAATGAAAACTGATGCTGTAGGATATCTTTATATGGAAGCAATGAAGGAATACAAAAAATCAGGCTACCATTTTATGGATTTAGGACCTGTTAATGAACATGATGGGTCTATCAATGAAGGGTTATTAAGATTTAAAAAGCAAATAGGTGGTAAAAGTGAAGAGGTATTAAGACTAGTTAAAACCTATTAACAGAAAAAACCACCAATAATAAGACGCTATCAAACACTTATCATCAGTGGTAATTCAACCAAACTTAACTTTTTCTTTTTCATAATATCTTCAGTAGTTTATGATTAATAAAGGGCTAATTCAATAATCTAAACTCGTACTTCTTATCTTATGATGGTACAAATTTAAGATGTTGTGTTAATAAAGCATGCTAATTACTAGTTAAGCATTGTTAAGTAGTGTTATCTATAATTTGAAAAGGCGTTATGTTTGTATTTTATACTACTGTTTATGAACTTCACAAAAAAGTCTTTTCATTTTTCCATAATTTCTTGCTCATTACTAGCAGTATTCACTATTCTTTCTCAAACCGTGAGAACATCTACAAATAATATAAATGATGTTACCGGTTATTTAATGACCTTATATTTTGTGACGGTATTATTGGGTGTAATATGTAGTGTATTGAGTTTTAAAGAACAATATCATTGGAAAAAGTATGTAGGTTTAGGTATAAACATTTTTCTATTTGTAATGACAGCAATTGCTATCGCTGGAAATTTAAAAGACGTAGTAGAGGCTTTTAGTTAATACAGTTTACTTGTGTTATATTCGTTAACAAGCTTGTTGTAAAATGACATATTCTCAAATTCCATATTTAGATTTACAGCCGTTGAACAATCGGTTTAAAGAGCAGGACAACGATGTGTTTGAAAAAATTCATAATTCTGGACAATTTATTGGTGGTAAATGGGTGAAAATTTTTGAAGATAATTTTGCAGCATTTTGTGGGGTACAATTTTGTATTGGTACCGGCAATGGGCTGGATGCACTCACGATAATTCTCAAATCAGAAGTTGCTTTAGGAAATTTACCTAAAAATGCCCGTATATTAGTACCAGCACACACTTATATCGCTACGTTTTTAAGTGTGATCCATGCTGGATTACGACCTATCCCTATTGATGTAGAGCGATTAACTTTGACGGCATCTATTTTAAAAAAGTCCACGCTTTCTTATGATGCAATAGTAGCAGTCGATATTTATGGCAAATTAGTTGAAGATGAGGTTTATGCTTTTGCCAAAGAAAATAATTTAAATATATATTGTGACACAGCACAATCTCATGGAGCGTCAAACAGTGACGGTTTGAGATCCGGAAATATAGCAAAGGCAAGTGCTTTTTCATTTTATCCTACTAAAAATTTAGGAGCTTTAGGTGATGCAGGAGCAATAACTACTAACGATGTTAACCTTGCTATGATGTGCCGCAAAATTGCAAATTATGGTCGTGAAAGTCGATTTAGGAATGATGTCATTGGTGTAAATTCCAGACTAGATCCATTACAGGCTGGATTTTTACTTAATAGATTGCCATTGCTAGAGAATGATAATAAAAGAAGAATCGACATTGCAAATCTGTATTATCAGAAATTAAATAATGACAAAGTTAAATTACACGATAGCAGTTTTTTGAACAATAATGCCATGCATGTTTTTCCAGTATACGTAGATAATAGACGTGTTTTTATGGACTACCTTGATCACATTGCCATAGGTACAAGCATACATTATGAAGTGCCGCCACATCTTCAAAATGCGTTGTCGCAATTTAATGAGCTGTCATTTCCTGTAACAGAAGAGCTACATCGTACTGAAGTAAGTTTACCATGTCATCCGTTACTTGAAGATGAAGAGGTAGAACGTATAATAAGAGCTGTAAATGCCTATTAAATGAGGAGACTACTTCATCAACTAAATAAAAATGTACTACTCAAACTAGCTGGATTTAATTCTATTCATGTTCTAATTAAAATAAGTACTGGTGCTATCATGTCCTGGATATTAGCAAACTATGTAGGAGCGGCAGGAATGGGGATATTAGGTAACCTACGTAATTTTATGCAAGGTTTAATGAGCTTTTCAATTTTAGGCTTAGAAAACGGATTAGTAAAAAATACGGCTCAATTTCAAAAAGATGCTTCTGCAATAAAGAGAACCTATAATACCAGCTGGGTTTTATGTCTCAGCGCAAGCATCATTGCAGCTATAACGATATTTATATCTGCACATTGGCTTGATGAGCAGTTGATAGCTACTGATGTAGACCTTTCTCTTGCATTCAAATTAATAGCTGTGTCCTTGCCTTTTTATGTGGTATTCACTTTTGTTGCTAGTCTAATGCAAGGTCTAGAATGGTATAAAAAATTTATCTCTCTCAATATTGCTATAAGTCTTTTAGTTTTTAGCTTTTCTGCTTATCTGGCGTTTGAATTTAATCTTGAAGGTGCATTGTATGCTCTCGCAATCGTACCTTTTCTTCAATGTTTAGTTGCTGTATCTTACTGGACTTTTCAATCAAACGATTCTATTAGCTTAAAAGAGTTATTGCGTTTTCATTTTGATTCTAAGACTTGTAAACAACTGCTTAAATACAGTATTATGGCGCTGGTAAGCGCAATATTTATACCTTTAGTTAATATTCTTGTAAGAGACCATATACGAGTAGAAGTAAGTGATGAAGCTGCTGGATGGTGGGAAGCGGTGGTACGTATTTCAGGACACTACATGCTTTTTGTAACTAGTTTGATAAGTTTATATGTTTTACCTAGCTTGAGTAAAGATTCTAGTACAACTAATTACAAAAAAACAATAATTGCTTTTTATAAAAACATCTTACCTCTTGTGTTTCTAGGCCTCTTAATGGTTTATTTATTAAGAGATTACATAATATTATTTTTGTTTTCTGAAGAATTTGAACCAGCAAGTTCTTTATTTAAATGGCAACTTATAGGAGATTTTATAAAAGTGATTACTACAGTAATGGCGTTTAGATTTATTGCTCTTAATGATTTAAAAAGATACTTAATTGCAGAGATATTAAGTATTCTATCTTTCTATTTATTTGCTTTGATTTTCATAGAATACTATAATGAAGAAGGTGTGGTAATCGCATACGTAGGTAACTATCTATTTTACTTCCTACTTCTCTTAATTATTTTAAGAAAAGAATTATTTAAAGTAAAAATAAAATCCTAACCCTTTTTAGGAACACTGCGTCTTACTTGTTTTGTCACAGAGTCTGATTTTTTAAATGACAAGCTATTTTCCTTTTCTGTAACTATAGCCATATAGGTGTGTGTTGTATCGGCATTTTTAAGTGGAATTAACTCTATAAGATCAACTTTAGTTTTTGCAGGTATCGTTTTAATCATAGGTCTGTCAGCTCTTCTTCTAAAACCTTCACTCTCTACTCTAAAAAACAAGTCAAGATCTTGATCCGTAGTGTTTTCTGCTACATATACAATACTTCTACGCTCTTTACGAATAGAAATATCTATTCCTTTATGAGAATTTTGGAAAGGTGCTGCTAGAAGAAAAAGAATAATAACGGTAAAAATTTTCATAACATCATTTTACAAAAGAGTTCAAATAGTATGCCTTACTTAAATGTGCAAACTTATATTTGTAAAAATAGTAATTTTCTTAATTGTGATGGTGGATGTTCCGCTTTCGCGAAAGCGGAAAACCTTAATATCAAAACGATAATTTATTATGAAACTCCAACTTACAAGACCGATTTGCTTTTTTGATCTAGAAACAACTGGAACAAACATTTCTAAAGATAGAATCGTAGAGATTTCTATCCATAAGGTGTTTCCTAATGGTGATGAAAAAACGTTTACATTTAAGGTGAATCCTACCGTACCTATCCCTGCTGAGACAACTGCTGTTCACGGAATTACCGATGAAATGGTTAAAGATGAACCTACGTTTAAAGAACGAGCACATGAAATTCATAATATTATCAAGGACTCTGATCTAGCTGGTTTTAATTCTAATCGTTTTGATATACCGCTACTAGCTGAAGAAATGTTAAGAGCTGATGTGGATTTTGATATGGGAAACAGAAATGCAATTGATGTTCAGAATATTTTTCATAAAATGGAACAACGTACTTTAATTGCAGCATATAAATTTTACTGCAATAAAGACTTGACTGATGCTCATAGTGCCGAAGCTGACACTATAGCCACTTATGAAGTTCTAAAGGGACAATTAGATAGGTATCCTGAATTAGAGAACAATATGAAATCTCTAGCTGAATTTTCTACTAGAAGGAAGCCTGTTGATTTTGCAGGAATGCTTGCTTATAATAGTAAGGGTGAAGAATGCTTTAATTTTGGTAAGCATAAAGGAAAACCAGTAGTTCAAGTTCTTGAAAGTGAACCAGGTTACTATAGCTGGATTCAAAATGCAGATTTCCCTCTTTATACTAAGAAGGTATTAACTGCTATCAAGCTTAGAGGTTTTAATAAAAGCTAAAGATGTGGTACAGTGTTAAGGTATAATTAGTATTAAAATACTGTAATACAGTTGTATAAGGTGGAATAAATACAGATTCTTATTATAGATGTTGTGTTGTAATTTTACTTATATTTGAGTAAAAAGAATCTTTTGAAGCATTTCTATCTTTATTTAATCTTTTTAAGCGCCTGTATTTCTAATGCGCAAGAGTTGCCTTCTCTCAATAATTATGAGCCTGCAGTCTATCAGGCCGGTAATCAAAACTGGATGATTAGCGAGTCTGATAATCATTTTATTTATGCGGCAAATAATAAGGGATTACTAGAATTTAATGGTTCCAAATGGACATTATATAAAACGCCTAATGAAAGTATTATGCGTTCTGTAAAAACTCAAGGTGATCGCATTTATACTGGTTGTTACATGGACTTTGGGTATTGGGTACGAGATAGTACTGGCATGTTAGTATATACATCGATAATTGAGGAATCGCAGTTCTCACTTCAAGAAGACGAACAATTTTGGAATATTATTGCCAAAGAAGATTATGTGCTTTTTCAATCGTTGAGTCACATTTATTCTTATGATAAAAAAAGTGGCCAAGTAACTCAAATCGCAGAGCAAACCGAAATCAATAAATTCTTCGAAGTAGGAGACTCGTATTTTTACCACGTATTAGGAGTAGGATTATTTAAAGTAATCAATGGCAGGTCTGAATTACAAGGAGCAACTGATTTTTTCAAAAAAGAAACTGTCGTACTAGTCTACGAATTTGAATCTAAGATTTATATAGTTACTCAATTTGCTGATATTTATGTTTATGAGGATGGAGAAGTAAATAAAGTAGCTTCTTCACAATTTGCAGAACAAATTACAGTATACAGTGCATTACTGTTAAGTGATAACACCTTAATGCTAGGTACAATTTCTCATGGAATCATTTCTATGGATTTGGATGGTAAGGTTAATTACTCAATGAATCAAAGTGATGGCTTACTTAACAATACCTGCTTATATGTTTTTGAGGATAGTGCAAAGAATGTTTGGTTAGCTTTAGATAATGGTATCTGTTCGATGAACATAGAATCTCCTTACAAGATGTTTCATGATAAAGATGGTGATCTAGGTACTATATATACTTCATTTCAGGATGATAATTATTTATATTTAGGAACAAATCAAGGCCTTTTTTATAAAGAATCATCGAGTGATGAATTTGTTTTTATAGAAGGAACTCAAGGACAAGTATGGTCTATAGATAAGGTAGGTGACGCACTGTTTTGTAGTCATCATTTGGGAGTTTTTGAAATTAAAAAATCGAAAGCTTTCTTTATAGATGGAACTAACGGTGCTTGGGAAGTTCTTGCTATTCCAGGCTATGAGCAATTAATTTTAGTGGGAACATATAAAGGCCTTCAGGTGCTGGAACGTGTAAATGAAAATTGGACTTATAGGAATAAAATTGATGGTTTTAAAATAAGCTCAAAGGATGTGATTGTTCATAATAATTACATTTATGTGAATCATGAGTATAAAGGGGTTTTTCAATTAAGTATCGATAAGGAGTTTTTAAAACTTATTAAGTCTGATAAGCTAGATTATCTTGGTAAAGGAATAGGATCTGATATTACTGTTTATAATGATCGAGCATTTTTTTCAAAACGTGGCGTTATTTATGTAAAACAAAACGGTGATGAAAAATTTAAAATAAATAAAGAACTTAGTAAATTAGTTTCAAATAGAAATTACACATCAGGTACGTTTGTTAAGAGTAACGGTTACCTCTGGATCTTCAATAAAAAAGGTATACATAAAATAAATATTGAAGATATAAACGGTAGTTATGAAGTAGAAAGTATTCCCTTAACTTTTGATTTAAGAAGAGAGAAAATAGGATATGAAAATCTTACAAAAATAGGATCCAAAGTATATTTACTTGGGACTTCATATGGTTATACTACAGTAGAAGATGATTACAAATACAATAAAGAACATAAAGTATTTATTAACTCTGTTAAAAGATATGATAAAAACGACGCCATAGCTTTAGATAAAAACAAGGACATTGAGATACCCTATGCTAATAATGTAACTGAAATCAGTTTTTCATCACCATACTACTCGACACTAAGTAATATTGAATATCAATATAGATTAGTAGGGCAATACGACGAGTGGAGCAACTGGACAAAATTAAATGAAGTTCGTTTTAAGAACTTGAGTTATGGTGATTATGTATTTGAAGTAAAGTCTAGAGTAAATTCTGTGGTAAGTCAAAATACGGCTCAACAAAAATTTTCAATAGCAAGACCTTATTATTTAACAACCGGTGCTATTTTATTATATCTAATTCTTTTAGCGCTGCTCATTATAGGTTTAAATGTTGCCTATATATGGTATTTCAAAAGGCAAAAGGAATATGCTCTTCAAAAGCAACAAAAGGAGCTTGAATTGAAGAATTTGACTAATGAAAAGAATTTAGTTGAATTGAGAAATGCGAAGCTAAGGAGTGATATTGAACATAGAAATCGAGAACTAGCCATTTCTACAATGGCTATGATTAAGAAAAATGAGACTCTTAATGAATTAAAATCTGAACTTGAAAACTTACCAAAGACTAAGGAATCAAAATCATTAAAGAAAATGCTTGACAAAAACTTAAATAGTAAGCAAGATTGGCTCACATTTGAGGAAGCATTTAACAATGCCGATAAAGATTTTTTCAAAAAAATAAAGGAGTTGCATCCTTCTCTAAGTTCAGGTGATCTTAGACTTTGTGTTTATTTAAGACTTAATTTATCTTCTAAAGAAATAGCACCTTTACTTAATATTTCACCTCGCAGTGTTGAAATAAAACGATATCGTTTGCGTAAAAAATTAGCTTTAAGTAGAGAAGAGAGTTTAACTAGCTACATTGTTGAGATTTAATTCTTAGCAAAGTCTAAGCAGATTAACTCATCATTACCACATCATTTTTGTATTCTATTATTTACAGCTGCCTCATTGTTATAATTAAGTGTCTGTAATTCAATTATTTAATTTTAACTCTTAAATTAAAATTAAATTTTGTCAAAAAAAATCACTCTGTATATTTTTTGTAGTGGAGATAATTAAAAGTCTCAACCACTTCTACATTTATATTTAACTATCAAAAAGTTTTGATATTTTAATATTAAAAAACCAACCTTTTTTAAAACTTAATTTATGAAGAATTTCATCTTATCCATAACACTTTTCTTCTCTGTGATTTCTGTTTTTTCTCAGAGTCAAAGAGTATCTATTTTAGAAAGTGCGAATGGACAAACCCTTTTAGTAGATGGCAAGCCGTTTATAATAAATGGAATGAATTGGGATTATGTCCCAATTGGTACAAACTATTCTTACAATTTTTGGGCGCAACCTGATGATTTCATTAAGGCAGCTCTAGAAACTGAGATGGGATTATTGAAAAACATGGGAGTAAATACTATTCGTGTTTATACTGGTATTCAACCTAAATGGGTAGAATATATTTATAAAAACTACGGTATTTATACGATGATTAACCATTC
>CAZBCH010000316.1:0-11835 GCA_964490235.1 uncultured Flavobacteriaceae bacterium
TGGAAAATTATTGGTGTTTTAAATAATGATATGATTGGCAATATAAAAGGTGTAGATGGAGTCATAGATAATAGAACATTTAGAATTTTTTCAGAGCCTACGCCTCCTACTGAAACAGAACCACAAAGACGATTAAGGCGCTTTTATGGTGGTGAAGTAGATGGTATTTCTAGACAACTTGCTCGCTATATTCATAAATCTGTAAAAGTGTATATGCCAGAGATGAAGCCGATGATGGTGTATAGATTAGACCGTTTTGGTCGTGGTGGTCACCACAGGCCTTTTGCTGATTTAGGTTTTCCTGGAATACGAATTATGGAAGCTCATGAAAACTATACACAGCAGCATCAAGATATACGCACTGAGAATGGGATTGCTTATGGAGATGTGGTAGAACACGTCAACTTCCCATATGCTAGAAAGTTAACTGCGGTAAACGCTATAAATCTTGCACAATTAGCTTGGGCTCCTACTCGACCACAAAATGTGAAAATAGGAGGAATCGTAGAAGCTGATGCAAAATTGAAGTGGGATAAGGTAAAAGACGCTGTAGGCTACAAAATATACTGGCGAGATACAACGAGCCCTACATGGGATAACTCTCGCTATGTAGGCGATGTTACTGAGTATACATTGAAAGAAATTGTAATAGATAATTCATTTTTTGGAGTTGCTGCTGTAGGTGCAGATGGTATAGAAAGTATGGTAAGTTTTCCTAGTGGTGTTTTTAGATAAACAAATCAAATATTAAAATAATTTAAGCCTGTCTTTCTAAGACAGGCTTTTTTTTAAAACTCATTTGTTTATTGATTTAAAAATCAGTTACTTTAAGGATTAAAATGATAAATACCCATTATAGGGTATGTTATGGCTTTACATTTTTACTCATTTTTATTAATTATAAACCCAACCATTATGAAATTTAAATTATCCCTTTTCTGCATTTGTTTTATTCTATTAATCGCTTGTAAAGATTCAAACCGCAACAATGAATTAGACAGTAATGAAGTTGAAGATACCTCGATAACTGATAAGGCTAAAGTGCAGGATACCTTAATGTATAAATACTGTTCAATAATTGAGAGCGAACTACAAATGTCAAAGAGTACAACAACACACAATATTGCTGAGACGGGATTAAATGTGAATGTAGGGCTTACTGGTACTTTTTACATGGACACTATTACTAATAAGATTTCAAAAATTGACTTTACATCAAAAAATGGTTTTAAGAATGTCAAAACAGCAACGTTTGAAATTATTGACGGAGAATATACGCTAAAAATCGTTTTGTATAAATCGGCTGGAGTAGGTAATACCTCAAATACCATTAACGGATCCATTCTAAATGATACTGCTCCTAACAAAGATTTTAAAACTATAATCTATACTTATGAAGATGGCTTAGAGTGTTTTAAAAGTAGGGATGATACATTGATCCCTCTTAAAAAAGGACATTCATTTAAAAGGCCTAGTATCAATAGTGGAAACTAAAATATTTTTAATACTTGTAATAGTTATAGGTTTATTCCAAAATTGTCATGCTCAATCTGAAAAATTAAATGACTTAGAGAGTTCAAATAAAAATGCTCAATTTGACCTTTCTAAAGCGCTCATTTCCGAAATTGACACTCTTGAATTATCTAATGCAAATAAGGCAAGATATTATTACGAAAGCGCTATAACTGCTTCAAATACTTCTACTGACTTAGTACAACCATATCAATTATTATTAAAGGCTAAAGATAAAGTTCCTAAAGATTCACTTAATTTTAGATTTAAAATTAATGATGAACTTATTTACACCTATCTATCTAGTGTTGAAAACGCGTTACCTTTTGACGATTTGGTATCGGAGAATTGTCAAATAGCACAACTTACACAAGATCCTAAAATGCTTGTGAACTGTAATTTTTATCAAGTTTATTATGAAGATTATGAAAGTGAAACAAGCATCAATCGCTCTTTAAGGTTACTCCGTGAATCTAAAAAGATTGCACAAAACAATAACTTATCTAAACTAGTTAAAACTATTGAATTAAATTTAGGAATCGTACATGATCTAGCTAATCATAGTGATTCTGCGCTGCATTATTTTAATGTGCTTATTCCTTACTATAAACAAATAGAAGATTTTGAAACTCTTAAAGATTTATACAATAGTAAAGGAATTACTTTAAAAAAATCCAAACAATATAAGGAGGCTATATTTTATTTTAAGAAAGCACTCGAGGAACATTACCCTATTGAAAATCAAGAAAATATGTTAATGGTAACTAGGAATCTTGCTGATGCGTATTATCTAAATAAAAATTATAAACTCAGTGCTACTTTGTACCGGAACAAAATAAGAATATCTGATTCCTTAAAAACTATCGATGCTGCCAGATCCTTGGAAGAATTAGAAACCAAGTTCAAGACAGCTGAAAAAGAAAAAGAAAATTTACAATTACAAGCAGATAAGAAAAACCAACGAACTCAAATCTATCTGTTATTAGGTAGTGTAATTTTTCTAGCACTTTTGGGTCTATTCTTTTACAACAACCAGCGTAAGAAGAAACTTCTAGCTCAAAAAGAACAAGAACTAGAAAAGCAAAGAGCAGACACCATTCTTAAAAATCAAGAACTCGCAACCATCGATGCCATGATTTCTGGTCAAGAAAAAGAACGTAAACGACTTGCCGAAGAATTACATGACAACCTAGGTAGTTCACTCACAACGGTAAAGCTTTACTTTGAAAATTTAAAATCTAACGTAAAAGATGAGCAAGGCCTTGAAGTTTATCATCGTACAGAGCAAATACTCGATGACACATATGAAACCATAAGAACTATGTCGCACAATAGGAACAATGGTGTACTTGCTAGCAAAGGTCTTATACCTTCATTACAAACTCTAGCTGATAAAATTACGTCCAGCAATAAACTTACTGTAGAATTAATTCATCATGGTCTAGATAAGAAATTAGAAAATAGTATTGAATTAATTATCTTTAGAACAATCCAAGAGTTGTTGAACAATATTATTAAGCATGCTCATGCTACACATGCCACGATTAATTTGACCTCATATGATGAGAATTTAAATATAATGGTAGAGGACAATGGAAAAGGTTTTAATGCTACGGTACTACCTGAGACTGAAGGCATGGGCTTAAGTAATATAGAGAAACGTATAGAAAATCTCGATGGCACCTTTGAAATAGACTCTCACCCAGGAAGAGGTACGACTATAAACATTGATATCCCTTATTATGATCAAACTAATTATAGCTGAAGACCATGAATCATTAATTGACGGACTGCAATTGCTTTTTAAATACGACGAAGAAATTAAAGTAATCGCTACAGCAAAAGATGGCAAAGAATTACTAGAAATCCTAAATCATAAAACTGCAGACATTGTTCTTAGTGATGTAAGCATGCCTAGAATGAATGGTGTAGAACTTTGTAATAAAATCAATGAAAAATATCCCAACACAAAAGTCATCGCCTTTTCCATGTTTGAAAATGAGGATGCCATAAGAGATATGGTTGATGCAGGTGCTCAAGGATATGTGTTAAAAAGAAGGACATTAAATGAAGTTAGGAAAGCTATAATCACAGTCGCTGGTGGAGAGCGGTATTTTGATCCATCCATAAGAATAGATACCATAGAAAATTCTGAGAGAGCAAAAAGAAAAACAATTCTTTCACCTAGTGAAAGTGAGATTTTAAAATTAATTGCTCAAGGAAAAAGTTCTTCAGAAATAGCAGCTGAAAGATTCACAGCAGTTAGTACTGTTTCCAAACATCGTAAAAATATGATTCAAAAATTGGGTCTATATGGCAAAGGTGAGCTCATGAGGTATGCTCTGAGCCTTTATAAACACTATAAATAAATAAGTATTCACTAAGCGCAGCTGTCTCATTTTGTAAAAAATACGATATGACTTTTGAAACGATTTATACAAGGACAAGCTCATATCAGTAGTATTTTACACGATAAATTTAACAAAATATACCCCTTAAAGGGTATTTTCTAAATGAGAATAGAGTCTTAATTTTAACCTATACAAAAAAGGGAAATTAAACACATTTTTAGGGGGAAGAAAGTTCATATTACTATGACTTTCTCATAGGGCTGCCGGATTAAATCCGGCAGTTTTTTTTTGAAAAATAATTTCTAATAATTCCATTTAGTCTGATTAAGTCTTTTATTCTTTGTAAATAGCAATAATTGTATCTTTGATTTTATAAAAAATCGAAATGAAAGTTTTCAAATACATTATTATATTATTTCTCATCATCATAATAGGCGGTTCCATTTATTTCTCACTCAAAGATGGATCTTATAACATTACTGAAAAGAGAACCATTGCAGCTCCGCCAGAAGTTTTATATGAGCAAATAGAAGATTTTTCTCAATGGGAGAACTGGAATCCATGGTTAGAAGAAGAAAATGTTACTTCTACAATGGGAACGCAAACCAAAGGAGTAGACGCTTATTACACATTCACAGATGAATATGGTAAAGGTAAAATGACGATTAAAGGAATAGAACCTAATTCTTCAATCCTTATGGATATGTACTATGATAACAGTATGACTACCTCAAATAGTAATGTTACCATGAAGTTAAATGAAGTAGAGAATGGTACAGAGGTTATCTGGAATATTCAGGGAGAACAAGGATTGCTAGATAAAATAATAGCGGCTGCATTTGGGTTTAAAATGGAGGAAGAGATCCAGCCTAAATATGAAAAAGGTTTAGAAAATTTAGAAAAGGTGGCAAAAGAAAAAATGAATCTATATACTATTAACGTAGATGGAATTATTGAAGCAGGAGGCGGCTATTTTTTATATATGTCATCAAGTTCAAAATTGGCAAACGTAGCACAATTAAAAACGCAAATGCTTCAAAACATCATGTCTTACATGCAACGTAATAATATTGATTTATACGGCATGCCTAGAGTAATCTACGAGACAATCGATCAAGCAAATAATAGCACTATCTTTTCGGCAGCAGTACCAGTTCAAAATAGAGAAATTACTGCTACTGGTAGTAATATTTTAAGTAGTTACAGAGAACCTACAAAAACAGTTAAAATCACACTTAAAGGATCTTATGATCATATCAACGAAGCATGGAAAAAAGGTGAAGAATTTATTGCTCAAAACGGTCTTATAAGATCAGAACTTCCTATTTATGAGATATATAAAACTAATCCTGAATTAACTCCTAATCCTGCTAATTATCTTACAGAGATTTATATACCTATTCAATAAATGAAAGCATTACTAATGGTTTTTCTAGGCGGTGGATTAGGCAGTAGCCTTAGATTTTATATTTCTACTATTTTAAATTTTAACGAGTTAAAATGGATTCCTACGCTTATGGTAAACTTATTAGGATGTATACTTCTAGGTGGATTTATAGCGGCCTTTCAAAAAGAGCAGTTAGCATATCAATGGTATATTTTATTAGGCATAGGTTTTTGTGGTGGTCTTACCACTTTCTCCACCTTTAGTCTAGAACTTCTACTGCTATTTAAAAATGCTAGCTATCTTTCTGCAATATTGTATTTAATTTTAAGTATTGGATTAGGTATAGGTGCCGGAGCATTGGGAATAAGTATTATAAATAAGATAATCTAAGTCTATTTTTATTGTCATCACCTGGTGTTTATAATAAAATTTGACTTTTCTATTTAGATGTTTTAGATGAATTCATTTGATCCTTAGCTCTAGAAAGGTCCTTTTTAGAAGGCTCTTTGGGTTCCTGCCCTTCAGCAAGCTCTGGTTCAAAAGATAATACAGCCCAATATGGAAAATGGTCACTACCAAAATCAACACCTGTCCCCAGATCTTTTAGTCTAAATTCAGATGAAGTTAATATATGATCTAGAGACCATCTGAAAATAGGATACTGCGCATGATATGTGTTATAAAAACCTCTTCCTATTCTAACATCTAATAATTTACCTACTGTTTTAGTTAATTGCGTACTATCAGACCAGGCGACATCATTAAAATCTCCCACCACGATTACAGGTAACTCAGATTCCTTACTGGCAAAAGCTATTTGCATTAATTCTTTATCACGATCTGTACTCATAGGGTTGTGTTGTGGCATAGGTGGCGTAGGATGTATTGCATGCAATTGAACTAGTCGACCATTTCTCAGTTTAACCTTTGCATCTATGGATGGTATTTCAGGATCTACACGGTATTTAACAACACCGTCTATCAGTTCCAATTTTGAGTAAACTAGCATTCCATAAGTATTTTCTAGAGGCTCCTCAATTTTGTAGGCATAAATTGACCCTATATTATTCATGATCAAATTACTCCATCGCTTGTTAGCTTCTGTAAATACAATAATATCTGGTTTTTTTTCTCTAATTTCTTCAAATAATGGCTGACTCTCCTTATTTTTTTGAAGCAAATTTGCGGTATAAATGCTCACAATTTTTTCTTGAGAAATATCGACAGTACTAGTTTGAACTTCTTCTGGAAAAAAAGGCGTGTAATCTATAAATCTATACAGTTGAAACGAAAAACACCCTAACAAAACAACGATGTAAATGTAGTCGTTGATCCATCTAGGCTTAAACGTAAAAAAGAAGAGGATTATGGCTAGTAAAGTGAATCCAGTAAACTGCAAGTGTGGAAAATCAAAAATTCTTATCCACCAATAATCTGCTGCCAGCAACGGTAATAAACTCATTATCGCTGCTATAATACCTATAATCTGAAATGTTTTTCTCCACATAACGTCCAAGGTAAGCAACAATAATAAAAAAGAAATGAAGCTTTAGAAATGTTTAGTATAAAATAGATCTAAAAATCTCATTAAAAAATTGACGTGAAGAATCATTTGTTGTTTCGCTTTCGCGAAAGCGAGATCGATATCATCCTGCGTAACGTTAATGAGTGACTTGAAAATTAAAACGTGAAATTTCTATTCTAAGCTGGTTTTTCTGGTTTTTCACCAAGAGCATATTTAAAGCCTAGACCTATGACCTGACGTATCTGAAAACCTTTTATTGTGTTATCATCATAAATGGTCTGAAAAGCAAAATTACCACTGATGTATTTATTTACTTTTAAGAAAAGGTTTAAGGTAAAATCAATATCTACATTTTCTGGCTCATCTAGATAATCGCTGTAAAGGCTCAAAACGTTTTCCATCTGTATGTTTTTTGCCACCTCAAATTTTGAATAGCCTCGCAACGCAGCTCCTACTTCCCATCTGGCTGTTCTATTAGCCTCAACACCAAAAAACGGCTCGTAATTCTCTAAAGCTTCTGGATCATTGACATCTACATCAGTAAATCTAGAGGCTACTGTAATTAATCTTGTTGTAGCTGGTGCAAGATTAAGATTGAGTGTCTTAGACTTTTTCCATAGTATACCTAAACCTAATTGAAAATATGAAGGAGAAAAACCACCTGAGATCTCTTTTCTATCTTGTATGGTCATAACAGTCCCATCAGGATTAGTCTCTTCTCTATTAAAGAATTGATATCCAGAGATAAGCTGAGTTCTGAAGTTAAAAATAGTACTGTAATTCCAGTTACTTTTATTTATTTGATTCCCAAGAATGCTGTTTATTTCAAATCTATCTGTTGTTTTACGTATGAAACGCTGATCTTTTACCTGCGACAGGCCAAATTCAGTCAAAATTCTGGTATCCCATGATAATTTTTTCTTTTTAAATTGCAAGTCATAGTTAAAGCTTACATCTCCTGAGATATTTGTAACTCCACCACCTTGCCATTCTTCATTAAAGGCACTTTGATTAAAAATGAAACTTACTCTTCCCCAAGAGGCCCAATTTGACGGCGGTGACTTCGGTATACTATCTTGAGCAAAAGACAACAGGTGAAAAAAGAAAAATAGGTAAATTGTAATTAGGCGTTTCAAGGTAATTATCGCTTTACGGCAAATATATTAAACCTATTAAGGAGCTAAAAACTCAATCAAAAAATTAGGGTTTCTTTAAGTTTTTGAAATGGTTGAGATATCGCTTTCGCGAAAGCGGAAACATAAAAGCCTCTTTAATAGAAAAGGCTTTGCTGTTACATAAACAAAATGTATTTACTCTACAATCACTTTTTCTACCTTTTGACCTAAATTACTCTGGATAGTGACAAAATAAATGCCCGAAGTTAGATTTTCTAAAGAAATACGTTGTTCCATTGTATTTCCAGTAAAATTTGTTTGAGACAAAGTTCTACCGTTTATATCAATTAATGTGGCGCTTTTAAGATCGTTTGTAGATGTAATGTTTATAAAATTTCTCGCTGGATTAGGATAAACTGAAATAGAAGCATCTGTTGTTTCACCTATACTTGCAGTAGTCATTACTGTTACCGTTTCTGTATTGGTAACAATTGGGAAATTGAAATCAAAATAAATCTCAGCTGTATTATCAAATGTATCACCATCAGTTAAGGTGTTCAACGTTTTGATTTTAAACAGGACATAACCATCATTAGTTGCATCGTTGAAATCTAAATTGATGTCTTCATGAATAAATTCTACCACATTATTATCTCTTACACGAGTATAATAATCGTGACTACCACCTAGCGGAATCAAAGTTGTAATATCAAATTGAGCTAGATCTATTTCATCTTTTACTACGATATTAACTGCACTTGCTGTTCCCGTATTTTCAAAACGAATCATGTAGTGCACATACTCACCTACGTCTGCTGGGTCGATAGTTTCACCTTCTAGACATGTTTTATCATTTGGGTCAAAAGAATTGACTACGGTTTGATCAAACACCATAACATTATCTGATGGCATGGCATCTGTTCCTGTACCAGTTACTGTTCCCGTGAAGGCTAGAATGTCTCCGCCATTTAACGGATTGGTCGCTTGTGTAGGTGTATTCATGGTCATGGTAATCTCATACTCTTCCATTTGGAACGGCTGTAGATTATTAAATGACCAACTCAATTGATTTGTCGCTGGCATTGCTGCTGTAGGCATTGAAGAAAGCAAACTCATAAAGTCTTCTTCAAAATCTAGGGTTACCGTTCCACTTGTTGTAATATTTCCTTTATTCTTAACAATCACTTTATAGTCCGTATCAAATCCTGGACGTGCTTGCTCTAATGGTACTACGATTACTTCTAGGTCTTCTACTGTTCCATTTGCGGTAACACAAAAGTCCTGTGTAAATGGACTGGCTTGGGTTGGGAAATCTACGACTACATTTGCTGGAGAGAAGTTCCAGTAGGTTGGGTTTTCAAGTACCGGAATAAGAGTAAAAATCCCATTAGGAGATAATGTCTCATACGAACCAGCTTGATTTGAAATAGCATAAGAATTAAAGTTACTAGAACTAAGCGTGTAAAATAAATTCGAAAAAACTGGGTCTGTCATGTCACAACCATTGTTATTGATATCCAGAAAAGAGGTCCCAACTATGGAATTAAAAGTATCTCGATAATCAAAAACATAAGTATTAGGTAAACCTTCTCTACTTAAAGTACCGCTAGCTAATGGAATAGCATCATCTACATAATTAGCTCCTGTCCCAACGACCGTTGGATTATTAATTACCCCTAACCATGGCTGACAAGTTCTAGCAAAATATATTTTCCCATCCTTAGCTAGTTGCAAAGCACCTCTACCAGAATTTGCACCAGTCGAACCTCCTAAAGCAATAGGTTGTGTGTTCCAATTAGCAAATCCACCAATTTGATATTGATAAATCTCTCTTTGATTTGTTGTTCCACATCCATTTCCTGTAGATGCTGAATTACCATTTAAATAAACAAGATTAGAATCTGGACTGAATTCTGCTCCATAAAAATTATTAAATCCTAAACCAAATAATTGAATAGGATTGCTTACGATACCAGTAGAACGGTCAAAAGTCGTCATAACAGCTCCATTTCCAACACTTGTATTGATCAATTTAGTACCATCAGGTGAAACTTTTAACATCCCTCGATTATCAGTTAAAATTGAAGTCGTAGGTAAATTAGATATAACAGGATTAAAAGTATTTATTATACCTCCAGCAGCTCGATAGGCTTTATATTCGGGCTCATCAAAGGTTATAATCCAGTATGCATCACCTGCACTATTTAAAGTAAAGGTTACTTTCTCTTGAGTATTTTGATTGATAAGTATATCTCTTCTTCCATTAATTACATTTCCTAATCCATTTTCTAAGTTCATATCTACTATGGAATAATTCAATCCAGCAAAAGAACTTATAGTCAGAACATAATATAAATTCGGACTATTTAAGTCTTTAATTATAGTAGAAGATTGTGCACTAGAAGAATTTCCTGATAAACCAGTACCATTAGGCATAGGAATGTGATTTCTATTCCAGATCGTCGTACCATCGGTATACATTAATAAATTACCCAGACCATCGCTCATAGTTGAACAGCCCTCTAAAGAATCTAAAGCTCCATCAGAAACACTTGATGGTGGACTTGTAGAAAAATCAACTCCTGCATTTTCTCCAAAATACCAAAATGTACCTTCCTCTTGAGAAAAACCCAAAAACGAGCACAAAATTAAAAATGATAAAAGCTTAAAAGGATATTTCATAACCGGTGATTTTTATAAAGATACAGAATGATACAAAAGTTGCGTGTTGAAACGTTAATTTTCTAGAATTAAGTTAAATTGAGATATCGCTTTCGCGAAAGCGGAAACATAAAAGCCTCTTCAATAGAAAAGGCTTTGTAGATAAAAAAATTACTTGTAACTACTCTACAATTAACTTCTCGATTATCTGACCTACTACCAATTCAAGTGAATCTTTGTTGCGTTCTTTTTTGTAATGCATTTTCAAAACTTGAACAATTCTAGTTGACAACTCACACAAATAATTTTCGAAATTATATAAAATTATCTTTCATACATTTAGGTTATTCATATATTCCAACATGGTCTTAAATCCCACTTAGCGCATCGCTGTCGCTCCTTTACTTTTTTCCATTTTAAAAGGGAAATGCTGGATTGTGCTATTAAATAGCAATTGAGAGCGGTTTTTAGCAAATCCGCTCTGCAGTGAATTGATAACATTAAAAAAAGCGCAAATCTATCGATTTGCGCTTTTGAAAATTCAGTGTTTTATAATTTTTGATATTGAGACTGCTAACGTTAACACTTCGGCAAGCTTGTGCTGGAGCTTATGGAAATTCTCAATGTGAGCGTTATTCACAAGCTTACAAAGGCTTTTAGAAAAGTAAAGATCCCGATATGCATCGGGATTAGCGATCTCTAAGGTTTTGCTAAGCAAAACCTTAGAGTCTGCTTACATATTACGTCTATACTTTCCTCCTACTTCAAACAACGCCTCGGTAATCTGACCTAGTGTACAAATCTTAGTCGCTTCCATCAGGTGTTCAAAAATATTCTCTTGAGCAACGGCTGCTTTTTGAATTGCAGATAATTGTTCTTGTTGTGCTTTCGCGAAAGCGGAATGTAGATTATCCTTAGTAGCTATTTGAGCTTGTTTCTCTTCTTCAGTAGCACGGATCACCTCAGCTGGTAAAACGGTTGGGCTACCTTTTGAACTTAAGAATGTATTTACTCCAATGATTGGGAACTCGCCTGTGTGCTTCAACATCTCATAATGCATGGATTCTTCTTGAATCTTACTACGCTGGTACATAGTTTCCATCGCTCCTAGCACGCCACCACGTTCTGTAATTCTATCAAATTCTTCTAGTACAGCAGCTTCTACTAAGTCTGTCAGCTCTTCTATAATGAAGGCACCTTGAATTGGGTTCTCATTTTTAGCAAGTCCTAGTTCCTTATTGATGATTAACTGAATCGCCATTGCTCTTCTTACGGACTCTTCTG
>CAZBCH010000317.1:0-6612 GCA_964490235.1 uncultured Flavobacteriaceae bacterium
TTTGGAGAAAGTGGAACTCCTGCTCAATTATTAGAAAAATACGGTCTTAATGCACAAAATATTGCACTTAAAGCTGAAAAAGTCATTAAGAGAAAGTAATTTATTGCTTTGTATGATATTAAAGTCCTCATCGATTGATGAGGACTTTTTATTTCATTTCAAAATGTCAAACTGAGCTTGTCGAAGTTCAAGTCTATTGGTTTCAAAACCATTTTGACAAGTTCCGTGTGTTGACTTTAAAAAGGAACGGTTTTTAGATGTGTTTTATTCTTCTCAAAACCTATAAGACAACTTTGGTAACAAGGTAAACGAACTCAAATCCTTAGTTACTGCTCGTTCCATTTTAAAAGGTGTGTACTGTACATCAAATGAAAATTGAAACATAGAATTATCTTTGAGAATGACATCATAAGTTAATCCTGGTGCAACTAGAACCGAATTAATGCTATCGTAATCTAAGACTTGTGCTCCATTACTTTCTACAGGATCAACAAAAATGGCCGCTATACCGAGTGAAATTCCTATACCTAATTTTCCCTTAGGCTTTTGCACTACATACTTATTCAGTTTAATGAAACCGTTTACGATTGAAGTCGCTTCAATGTCAAATGTATTGCCATTATCTTGCAGAATAAAAAATCTACGCTGTTCTGGAACACCTAGTTGAATGCCTATTTCAAATGAGCGATTCTTCCTTGATTCTGGTATGACAAAAGCGAGCTCAAATAATGGTGAGTTGTCTATGAAATTAGATAAATCACCTTTAGGCAACCAGTAACCTATACCTATTTTCATATACGGATTTTCAACTGGAAACTTTTTTAAACGAATGGAATCATTTAGCTCTTTGTTTGCAAAAAGATCCTGCGCGTTTGAAAAGTTTATAAAAAGCAGCGCAACAATAACAACAATTACTTTTCTCATAATAAATTTATTTAATGATCTAAAATTAGAAGGTGTAATCCTTTGTAAACCTTTAAAAAACAATCTTTTAATGAATTGATTTTTGTACAAATCACAAATGAAAGGATCTTTAGGGTAAGAAATTGTAAAAAAGTCAAATCAAATTAAAATGATTAATTATTTGTTTTTCAGACTTTTAATTACAAAATTGGGTGTGTAATTATTCCGCTTTCGCGAAAGCGGAATTCTTCTAAAAATTTGCACTATTTTTATAATTACCACCTGATATGCCGTTATGAATCAAAATAATCTCAAAATCATTACAGACTTTCTGAATGATATAGGAATTAAAATCAAGGAGACTAAATTATCAGATGACACTTTTCTTCCAGGATTAAGCCTTCTGGGTAATAGTATTTTAGTAAATTATGATAAGCTAAAGTATCCTGGAGATCTATTACACGAGGCAGGTCATATCGCTGTGACATCTGTAGATGAAAGGACACTCATAGGAACCGATAACATGAAGAAGGAATGGCCTACTGATGGCGACGAGATTGCTGCTATATTATGGTCTTTTGCAGCAAGTAGACATTTGCAATTAGATCTTAAAATTGTTTTTCATCCTGAAGGTTATAAAGGGCAATCACAATGGCTCATTAATCAGTTTGAAAACAAAAACTACATAGGATTACCATTATTAGAATGGATGCAAATGACTACCACAGCTCATTTTCCTAAAATGACAAAATGGCTGAGATAATTTTAATACATTTCATATAAAATGGTAGTTATCAAACCTTTTCGATCTTGAAGAATGGTATTTAATAAAATGCTTTGTTTTTTTACTTTTAAATTAAATGGTGCAGCCATTAAATCTACTCCACTATTCTTTTTAATTCTTATTCCTTGACCTGATATAATGTCTATATTAGGAATGAAATTTCCTTCTGGAAGATGCTCTGTTACAATTAAATAACGATAGGAATATAATTTTTGTACAATTTGCTCAATTTCTGAATTAGAAAGATGTTGTAATACTTGTCGTAATATCGCACAATCTGCATTAGGTAATTGATCTTTTGCTATATCTATACATTTAAAGGTTAATTTCTTATCTAGGTAATGACTTTTGTTATACTCAATAAGTTCTGGTACTATATCAACGGCAGTATAAGTTTTACTCATAGATAGCAACTGTTTACCTATATTAAAATCTCCACAGCCTAAATCACATATACTTACCGAATGATTTAAGGACATTAAAAAATTAGAAACGCTATTTAAATAGGGATTAACAATTGATATATTATGAGAACCTTCACCAGAGTAAAATTCATTACCATTTTCTCCCCATAAATGAAGTTCGTAAACTTGCTGCATCGCTTCTCGAGTAGGCCAAGGTTTTTTATATTTTTTAGGCATGGACATTTTTAAAAATATCATCAATCAAATTAGTTGTACTTAAATTGAGATCTTGTAAAAGTAAATGTTATCACTTTTAAAGATTATAAAGGATAAATAATATTTGTGCTATTCGAGAATAATAACTTTTACTTACTTTAGTCTCACAAATTTATATGATCATTAAATTCAACCAACCCATCAATTCAGCTACTTTTAAGTACAGAAGGTTCATCCTTTTATTTGTGATTATCATTTTTAATCATGACTATTCTATATCTCAAGAATCCCATTCTAAAAATTTTATATCGACTATAGGTATTCATTTAGGTACTTCTTCACAAGAAAGTTTTTTAGGAAATGATCCTGATTATTCTCATGATAATAAATTTGTAAACATCCAGCTTACTCATGTTGTAAAGACGAGTGGTAACTGGAGTTTTGAACTACTAGCCCAACCTACCTATTACAGGACTAGACATCAACTGTTAAACCTATTCTATATCAAACCAGAAGATTTTGAAAATTTTGAAGAGTTAAGAGAGCGTTTTTTAAAAGGCAATGACTATCAAGAATTCACCTTACACCTAGGATTACAAGCAAGATATTACCTAACTCAAGACTGGAGTATGTACGCCATAGGTGCTGTAGGACCACAAATATCTACTGAAAGTACAGAAAGACTTAGAAAAGGATTTACCTTTTCTGATGTTATAGGTTTAGGAACGTCTTACGAAATACGTAAAATGCGCTGGGACTTTAGGGCTACATTAAGGCATACCTCAAATGCACAACTCGCAAGTCCTAATTCTGGCCACAATAGTTTTTCTATAGAAACTGGCATTTCATTTCTTTTACATAAATAAGCACAACCATGCTATTATAAACATTGCTTATCTTCAATCATTTGATATTTTTACATTATAACACAGCCTACCTTTATGAAATCTTTTTTTACTTACGCTCTATTTATAAGTTCCATCCTTTTTGTCAATAAATCTAAAGCACAAAATGATGTGGAAAATGTCTTATCAGACATTCTATTTATTCTAGATGGTTTTAATGAGCCTGCCACTGAAGCCAGTGTTATGCAAACTGGTGCAGGATGGTTTCATACCGCAAAATCTCTAGATAAGTTTAAAGTAAACGTATCAGTAGGAATCAGCGGTTTACCATTTCCTAATAGCAAGAAAAATTTTACAGTAAATGATAGCGACTTTAGGAACGTAGATATTAGAGAAGGTGATCGAGCAAGCATTCCTACTACATTAGGAGGTAGAGGCCTCGATTTTTTTGACTTTACCATTGATGGAGAAACCTATGAATTTCAAGCTTTTTCTGGTTTAGATACAGATTTCTTTGCCCTACCATATATTCAAGGACAAGTAGGTTTATGGCAAGAAACCGAATTATCTATAAGACTAGTACCTCAAATAAAATTTGATAATTCCTATTATGCCGTTTACGGTTTGGGACTTAAACATAATCTATCTCAATATTTATTTAGAGAGAATAGACAGGTAGAAGTTGCTTTTTTTGCAAACTACAACTTAACCGATTTAAATTTAGAATATGACGAACCGCTAGATCTAGCTCCTACTGATGGCGGAGAAAACCTGGCCACCATCACAGGTTCTCTTATTGACTTTCATTCTATCAACACTGGAATAGTAGTGAGCAAAGATTTCAATAAATGGACATTATCCAGCGCAGTTAACTACAATACCAGTTGGGTAGACTATAGTCTAACAGGAGAGCGAGATTTCTTTTTTGATCTGTTCAACGACGTGCTTACCACCTTAAGTGAAAGGAAAAATTCTTTTAAATTTGATTTAGGTGCTGCTTATCAATTTACTCCACGATGGAATCTGAACACTCAAGTAAGCGCTGGCCAGTTTATCAATCTTAATATTAGCGGTATTTACAACATCAATTAAAAGGTTTCTATACATTTATTATTAATTCCGCTTTCGCGAAAGCGGAACAATAACCCAATTGCTGTCAATGAAAGACATAAAGAGAACACAACCAGCGTAAATTACTAAAGACCAAAACATAAAAGCCTCAATCTTTTATGATTGAGGCTTTCTTAAGAATTCAATAAATAGCATTTACCTATAAATTGCTAGCTAGTTGCACTAATTGCTCTAGTTCTGATCTATAACCGTGAGGATCACTAAAAGAAACTTGTTGCAGTATAGAACTACTCATTGAATATGTAGCATTAGCCTTGTATTGAGAGTCTCTCATTACTAATGCAAAAGCTGCAACCCCAGCACTAAAGCGATGTGCATCACTAGCTGAATCAAAAGAAAGATTCTCGTCAATAATTTCATGAATAAGCAAATTACTAATTGTTCCCGTCGCTTCTTTATACCTCACATTTACTTTAAGACTAGGCAAAGCTTGATTACTCGCTGTGCTAGAAGGTACGATTTCATAAAGAGCAGTTATAGACTGACCTCTTCCTATTTCACCTGCATCTTCTGTGTCATCTTCAAAATCTTCAGTACCCAGCAATCTATTCTCATAACCTATTAATCGATAAGATTCTACCTCATTTGGGCTGAACTCAATTTGAATTTTCACGTCTTTTGCTGCGGTATAGAATTTATTACGATCATGAATAAAGACCTTTTCTAGTTGTGCTACCTTGTCGATGTATTCATAAGTACCATTTCCTTTATTTGCGATTTGTTCTAATGTACCTTCATTTAAATTTCCATAGCCTACTCCTAGAACAGTTAAATAAACACCACTTTCTCGCTTGTTTTCTATTAATGATATCAAGGAATCTTGGTCGCTTATTCCTATGTTGAAGTCTCCGTCAGTTCCTAAAATAATACGATTGTTACCGTTTGGGATAAAATTGTTTTCAGCAATTTCGTATGCTGTAGTAATGCCGCTAGCTCCGGCTGTTCCGCCACCTGAACCCAAGGATTGTATTGCATTTTTAATAACTGTGTGTTGATCTCCAGAAACACCAGATAAAACAATGCTATTACTACCTGCGTATGTGACAATAGAGATCCTATCGTTTGCAGTCAATTGATCTGTTAGTAATTCAAACCCTTGTTTAAGAATATCTAATTTATTAACGCTAGACATACTTCCAGAGACATCTATCAAAAACACATAATTAGTTGCTGGTGCACTATCTAAATCAATATCACGTCCTTTTATACCTATTCTAGCTAACCTATGATTTGTATTCCATGGACAGCTGGCAATTTCTCCATTTAAAGTAATAGGTCTCGCGGTTGAATCATCTTCATATTGCATGTCAAAATAATTGATAAACTCTTCAATTCTTATGGCATTTGCAATTGGTATTCTATTCTCAGTTTGTAGAATCCTTCTACTGTTTGCATAGGATCCTCCGTCAGCATCAATAGAAAATGTAGAAATAGTTTCTTCTGAAGTTAAAATAAATGGATTCTCTCCTGTGTCATTGTACTGATTTCCTTGAAAGTCATTATTGAAACCTTCACTTAAGGAACTTAAGTTTCCATCGGTTTCACAAGACAGAAAAACAGCAGTGATGTAAAGAATAAAAATAGATTTTTTCATGATTGGCTTTATTAAAAGATGCCCTTCTTGTGAAAAGGTTGCGTAATGAAAATGAAAACATCAGAAATAAAAAAATCCCCATCATTGCTGATGAGGATTTAAAATTTGCGAGAGGTTTTTACACCAAATTATTTTACTTTGTTTACAACTGCTTCAAAAGCCTCTGGGTGATTCATTGCAAGATCTGCAAGAACTTTACGATTTAACTCGATGTTGTTCTTCTTCACTGCTCCCATAAACTGTGAATAGCTCATTCCATGCATACGTGCACCAGCGTTGATACGCGTGATCCATAGTCTACGGAAAGTTCTTTTCTTGTTTCTTCTATCGCGGTAAGAATAAGACATTGCTTTTTCTACTGCGTTCTTTGCTACTGTCCAAACGTTTTTACGACGTCCGAAGTAACCTTTTGCCTGCTTGAGGACTTTTTTTCTACGAGCTCTACGAGCTACGGCGTTTACTGATCTAGGCATATTTTTAATTTTTTAACAGCAGGCGATCCATTTCTAGATACTTTTATTGTGCACTACTATTGGGTTATTGTGATAATTAATAAACCATCAAGGCTTACAAGTTTCCTTATTTAAGGTTTAACTGTAACTTGATATTAGGCTCGTCTGCTTTGTGCACTAATGTAGAGTGCGTCAAAGCAAGCTTGCGTTTCTTGGATTTTTTGGTCAAAATATGACTCTTGAACGCATGCTTTCTTTTGATTTTACCAGTTCCGGTAAGCTT
>CAZBCH010000318.1:0-5211 GCA_964490235.1 uncultured Flavobacteriaceae bacterium
ACCTTTAAGAACTTGTAGATCACCAAAACTTTTATAAATCTGAGCAGCTTTTATCATAACAACAAAGAAATAGATTTTTAAGCTCTAAACCATCTTTTTGTGTCATTAAAGTCTAAGAAATAAGTAACTCTTAATGAAATATTATGTCTTACTGGTTGTGTAAATAGCTCGTCTAAACTATCTTGAAAACCTATTTCTCCTTGACTATCAAAATTAAAGATGCTATTTCTATATAGAACAGAAGCTTCACTACCAGGCGCAAAACGCCACCTGTAAGATAAGTCTAAGTTCCAGACATTAAAATTTGCATCTGGATCAAAATCATCAGTTAATTCATAATCTGACGGTAGCAATGTTCCATCAAGGGCGAGTTCATTAAACTCTCTACTAAAACTTGCTCGTGACCAGAAGTTTCTAAAAGATAAACTTAATGCCTGTGTATTATTAAAATTAAATGTTCCTGAAACAGAATTTTCTACAGAGTGTGTGTCTCTTCTACTTACTATAGGCTCATCATTGCTAGCCGTTGTTACATAACTAATACGATTGTCATTTTTGCTCCAGGATAGGGCATAAATCAACAGAAATTTGTCAGAAAACCTATACCGTGGACTAAATCTAAAATCATAACTTTCTTCTGGGTCATCAAATCTTTTAAAACGTCCCATTCTATAATCTACAGCAAATTTTTTACGGTAATCAGTAGAAATAAAACCGCCTGTAAAATAGCCAGGTTCATATCGCACTACTTGTCCTTCTTTGCGAGATTCAAACTGGTTTAAATTTCTGGAGAAAAAATTAAAATCTGCTCCAAAGGCTAGCCGTTCTCTAGTGAAAAAGAATGGATTTAAAGTATACTCTGTATTTGTGTGTAAATCAGGATCAATTTGTCTTCTATGACGTATTCTAAAATCAACGTCAAAACGGTTAAAAATACCAACAGGTGTAAATTGATTGTAACTTAAATCTGCCGCAAACGTTTGAGTATTTGTTTGAAAATTACGACCTAAATCGTTAGGATTCCAATTCTTATCTCTGTAAAAGTGGGCTAATCTAGGTCTCCATTTACCTATGGTTTTGCGCCACTGTATCTCACTAGAATATCCTGTTTCTGTGCCATTAGGTGTAAAACGATTGCTCATCCTTAGTTCGCCTCTATAATTATTTGCCGCATTACTATCGTTGTGATCTAGGATAATAGCAGTCACATTTGCATCTGTAAAACTACCGTTTCTGATGGTGCTGGCATTTGATATAGCTATGGAACTATTTTTACTAAATTGTTGATCTAAAACAAACATATTATAATTAGTCAACGCCTCAGTTACTTGAGTTCTTCTCTCACCTGTTACTGAATTTTCAATAGTTGCCTCAGTTTTATCTGTAATTGCATTAAGAAAGCCTATACCTAATCTTTTTGAAGTTCTACCAGTTAATTTTACGGCATTGAGTAATTGCGCGTTGCTAGGATTATCGATGATATCTTCATTCTCAAATAAAGCCACGTTACTAAATCCACTAGGAGTTTGACCTATTCTACGTGAGAAGAAAAGCCCACCTTTATTAAATAAGTCTGTTCCTTCATTAAAAAACGCACGATTTTCACCAAATAGCTGTTCAAATGGGCCCAAATTAAGTCTAACTTGATCAAAGGCTACCTGACCAAAATCAGGAATTAAGCTTGCATCTAAAGTAAATGCATCATTTATACCATATTTGATATCCATTCCAGCGTTATACTGAGTAGTAGAGTTACCATCAAAGTTATCGTTAATCACCGTAGCATATGGATAAAGATTCAATCGTAAAGGTGGATCAATATTTGAAACACCAGTCATGATGGCGTCGTACTGTGTATTAATTCCTTGAGTAATATCTATAAAATTATAACTATAGTCTTCATTAAGAGAGGTAATACGTCTAAAGATTTGAAAACTCCAGTCTTGTACTTCTACCTCTGGAAATCTTAAGGTGCGATAAGGGATCTTCATCTCTACAAACCAGCCTGCATCATTGATGCTAGTTTCTGATCTAAAAACAACGTTGTAACTAAAGTCCTGTCTATTCCCTTCAACTATAGCGTCACCTAATGCGTTTGCACTAGTAGCAAAAAATCTAGTCTGGTTGATTTGATTGTTGTAGTTATTGATATAAAACCCAAAAACGTCTGCCTGAGTAAAAACCTGATCTCTTTGTGAGAACTGTCTAGCAATACTTTCTGGATCATCATCATAAAGATATGCCGCTAGATATAATGCATTATCATCATAGGCAATTTTAAATTTTGTTTGATGCGTTTCACGTTCCTTTTGGCCGTTATTAGGCTCAATCATAATAAAATCACCACCTGTAGGAATTTGATCCCAAAACTTTTCAAAAGGCTTTCCATCTATCTTTGGAGCAGTGGTTACTCGTGTCGCTTTATAAGTTTTTCTCTTTATTTGAAGAGAGTCTTTAAGTTCTTGAGATTCCGCTTTCGCGAAAGCGAGAATAACGAATAATAAAACAATTAAATTTTTCAAAGTTGTATGGCTAAAGCAAAAACGCAAAATTAAAGGCTTAAAATCTTGAATTCATTAAAGGAGTGTTAATTATACAGTATGATAAGTTCTGTGATGTAACTTGCTTAAAAAAGAATATGGAAACAGCAATACTGGCAGGTGGTTGCTTCTGGTGTACTGAGGCAGTTTTTCAAAGAGTCAAAGGAGTGGAAAAAGTGCGCTCTGGTTTTTGTGGTGGGCACATTAAAAACCCACCGTACAGAGAAGTCGTTCAAGGAAGGACAGGTCACGCAGAGGCTATTGAAATATCTTATGATGGTTCACAAATTACCTTTAAAGAATTGTTACAAGTATTTATGGCGACTCATGATCCGACGACTTTGAATAGACAAGGTTATGATGTAGGGACTCATTATAGAAGTGCTATTTTCTATCTTAATGAGCAGCAACAAAATATTGCAAATTCTTATATTGAAGAATTAGAAAATAAAGGTGAATTTGATAATCCCATTGTTACTGAAGTTGCACCAGCGACAACATTCTATCCTGCAGAAGAAATTCATGACAATTACTATAATAATAATAGAGAACAAGGTTATTGTCAGGTCATAATTGATCCAAAAGTTAAGAAATTAATGACTGGATTTAAACAGTTAGTTAAATAATAAAAAAGCTCCTTAAATGGAGCTTTTTTATTATCTATGGTCTACATCAATGATTGTTTTTTCATTTTCACCTTGATCGCTACGAGAACTAATTAGGTAGGTATAGCACCACATTATAGTAAATGAAGGTATGACATCCATTCCTGGCATTAATTCTTCTATTGTGGTAAGAACTCCTGCTGCTACTCCAGACTTTCCAGGATATAATTTAGTCATTAAAAAGCCTGCTATAGGAGCCCATCCTAAATCTGTTATTTCACCAAATCCTGGTATAAGGTATGATCCCATACCTATAAGGTCCAGTAAAATACCAGCTACAAGCTTTGATCGTTTTGATTGAAACATATTTTTGTTTTTATCTCTAATAGACAAATAACGTTCCAAAAAATACTTTTAGTGCAAATTAGATGTGATAAGTGTCATGAATTCTGCACGAGTTTCTGTTTTTTCAAATTGACCTCTGAAACCACTGGTTGTGGTAGAACTATTTTGTTTCTGAACACCGCGCATCATCATGCACATATGCGATGCTTCTATAACTACCGCAACACCTTTAGGTTTTAAGGTATTATCAATACATTCTAAAATATCGTGGGTTAATCTTTCTTGAACTTGTAAACGACGTGCAAAAACATCTACAATACGTGGTATTTTTGATAAACCTACAATATGACCATTAGGTATATATGCTATATGTGCCTTTCCAAAAAATGGTAACATATGGTGCTCACATAATGAGTAAAGTTCTATATCTTTAATAATCACCATGTCGTTGTAGTCCTCTGCAAACATTGCACCTCTAAGGATTTCAGCAGGATCTATTTCATATCCAGATGTAAGAAACTGAATTGCTTTTGCAGCTCTTTCAGGAGTTTTTAATAGACCTTCTCTTTCTACATCTTCTCCTATTTCTGTGATGACATCTCGATATTTATCTTTGATTTCTTTAGTAGTTTCTATGTTGTATTCTTCAAAAGTGCGGTACTGTGCCATCTTATTATTTTAGTTGACCAAAGGTATTTCTTTTTTGTTTAACTATTTTAAATTTAAGTTAAACATTTTAGAAATTTAGTGTCAGTCCTATAGTGTTGCTACTAGCTGTAAAGTTAAATACCATTTTATTAGATTTTCTACCAGTTTTACCGTCGTTATAGCGTTTATCGCCATAACCATTTCTTGTATCTAAATAACGATCAACAGCCTCTACAGTAGCAATAGTGATGGCAAGACTTAAAACGATATCTGTAAGGAAATGAGCTCCAGACCATAATCTAGAGACCGGCGAGATAAGACCTACAGTATAAATCCCGGCTTTAATATAAGGATTATCAAAATGTTTTGCTAGAGCATAAGCGGTTGTAAAGGATAATACAGTGTGACCTGAAGGAAAGGATCTAAATCCAGATTCTCCAGAGAATGGACGGAATTCATGTTTACCTAGTCCCGTCTCAGGTCTAGCCCTTCCAGTTACAGCCTTAAGAACTTGTTGTAATAAACCAGCAGCACTTGCACTAGAAATCATTAATACACCAGTGCGACGCCATTCAGGACTTTTGGCAAGTAATCCATAGGTATAAATTCCCGCGGTTACTCCATAATTGTTTTGTGGACTACCAAAATACCATCCAAAGTCCCTAAGCAATTCTGGAACATCTTCTTTTTGATCTCTAAAGTAGTCACTAGAATCTTCATCAAAGGTATAAATTCCACCTACTAACAAGGTTGTAGCACCAGCTCTATAAAAATCCTTTTTACCCCAATGAAAAGGTCTGGAATAAGCAAACGCCGCACCGTTGAACATGTGTAGCCCATCATATTTGAGAAGGTCCCATGTAGACATATTTTCAACTTCACTAGCGGTAAAAGTATCCGGTTTGAAATTTTGAGCTTGAAGGGAAGAAATTGTTAAAAATAGGATTAACAATAAAAGTTTTTTAAATAATTTCATGAAAGCAAAATTAACAATTTCAAGGAGTTATTAAATCAATTTTAAAAATAGAATCTTTAATTTAAAAAATAACTAGTGACTTTATAAAATAATACTA
>CAZBCH010000319.1:0-10853 GCA_964490235.1 uncultured Flavobacteriaceae bacterium
TATGAGAAGAGGATTGAGCAAAGGACAGTTAGAAAGAGAAATTAAAAACAGAATTATTAATTAATTTGCTGATGTGCTAATGTGCTGATGAAAAAAAATAATTTGATATGCAGAAAAACATTATTGTTGAGAAATCAACTGAATTTGCTCTCGAGATTATTGAATTTACGTCATTGTTGAAGAAAGAAAAGCACTATGAAATTTCTAGCCAATTGTTTAGGAGTTGAACTAGCATAGGAGCAAATATTAATGAATCGCAGCATGCCGAAATCAGGAAAGATTTTATACACAAATTAAAGATTGCGGCAAAGGAAGCTTCTGAAACGAGATACTGGCTGTTCTTAAGCGCTAAATCAGACAGCTTGCCTTCTCCAAAATAAGAATTGTTCAATCAATTAGAAAGTATAGAGAAACTATTATCAAAAATAATCTCTACCACAAAAAGCAGAATGTGAAAATTAGCACATCATCACATAAACAAATTAGCACATTAGATAATTATGTTAGACAAAATAGGAATTGCAAAAAGAATTGCACAAGAAGTAAAAGACGGTTACTACGTAAATCTAGGAATAGGAATACCAACTTTGGTTGCTAACTATGTTCCAGATGGAATAGATGTAGAATTCCAGTCAGAGAATGGAGTTTTAGGAATGGGACCTTTTCCATTTGAAGGAGAAGAAGATCCCGATGTCATAAATGCTGGTAAGCAAACTATTACTACCATGCCAGGCGCTAGCTTCTTTGATAGCGCAACCAGTTTTGGGATGATACGTGGACAGCACGTAGATCTTACTATTTTAGGAGCAATGGAAGTTGCAGAAAATGGTGATATCGCCAACCGGAAAATACCAGGTAAAATGGTAAAAGGAATGGGCGGCGCGATGGATCTCGTTGCAAGTGCCGAGAATATAATCGTAGCCATGATGCATACTAATCGCGCTGGAGCGTCTAAACTTCTTAAAAAATGCTCACTACCACTCACTGGAGTGAATTGTATCAATAAAGTAGTCACTAACCTTGCCGTACTTGAAGTAACTGATAAAGGTTTTAAATTGCTAGAACGTGCACCTGGAGTAAGCGTAGAAGAAATTCAAAACGCTACAGAAGGAACGTTGATTGTTGAAGGAGAGATTCCTGAAATGGTGATTTAAAGTTATACTCTTAATGAATAAAAAAAAGGTGAAATTAATTTCACCTTTTTTGTTTGATATAAATAGATTGGTTTACACCTCATCAAAATTCACTACAACTTTTGCGCTGGTGGCATAAGCTTGACAGGCGAGAGAAAGTCCGTCGGCGATTTCTTTATCGGTTAAGATGGCATTTTTTGCCATTTGGGCACTACCTTCTTCTATCTGGCAAATACAAGAACTACAAATACCGCCTTGACAACTATATGGTGCGTCTATGTCATTCTTAAGCATCACATCTAGTAGATTATCACTGCGTTTTACTGTTAAAGTGTGCTTTTCGTCATCGAGAATGACGGTAAGCTCGGTAAGATGACTGTCTTCAGTGATCTCGATCTCATTTTCTTTGGCTGTAAAAAGCTCAAATTTCACGTCTTCTTTAGCAAGAACTCCCTTTTCAACAAGATTGTCCGTTGCCATTGTTATCATTTCTTCAGGTCCACATAAGTACGCTTTCGCAAAAGCGAGATCACTAACTTTCTGTTTCAAGAAAAAGTTGAGGTTGGACTTACTCACACGACCAAACAATGCTTCATCACGCTCCTCACGAGAGAAACAATATTGCAGTATAAAACGGTCGCCATACTGATCTTTCATGTCATTAAACTGCTCATAATAAATAGTTTGAGCTACTGATTGATTTCCATAAATCAATGCCACTTTACTGTCTACCTCATTAATAAGCACGTCTTTTATGATAGATGTAATAGGAGTGATACCACTTCCTGCTGCGATCATTAAATAGTTTTGAGCGGTACCGCTTTTTTCATGAATGAATAGACCTTCTGGAGCAGCAACTTCAAGTTGATCGCCAGCACGTAAAGTCATCGCATAATTAGAAAAAACACCTTTTTCTACCGCTTTAATAACTACTTTTAAATCGGTTTCATGCGGTGCACTAGAAAGAGAATAGGCACGGCGCACTTTATCACCGTTGATAGTAGCTTTAAGAGTTAAATACTGGCCAGCTTTATAAGTAAACTCAGAAGAGAGGTTCTCTGGAATTTCAAAAACCACTTCTACCGCTTGAGGAGTGACTTTAGTAACTTGTTTTATAGTAAGATGATGAAAAATCATGTCGTATTTTTAAAGCTGCAAAAGTAATAAAGGAAAATGGAGCTGTAACATTTTTATAGTTTTTGTAACTAACTAAACAAATCAAACCAAAGATGATCAAACAATTTATCAATCTAGAATGGAAAAGCTTCATAAGAAGTGCAGCGTTTAAACAAAACCTAGCTTTTAAAATCTTGATGATTTTTGGTGCTATTTATATGCTAGCACTTTTAGGAGGTTTAGGATTTGGTTCTTACTTTCTTATTGAGGAATTAGAACTAGGTGAACCTATACGTGTGGTGAACCAATATTTGATTTACTATTTCTTTTTTGACCTAGCCATGCGTTACGTGCTTCAAAAAATGCCTGTGACTAACATCAAACCCTTACTTTATTTACCTATTACTAGATCTAATATCGTTAAATATGCACTAGGTAAAACCAGTATTTCTTTTTTCAATATTGCACATGCTTTCTTTTTTATACCGTTTAGCATCGTTTTATTATTTAAAGGTGATGCTGCTTTTTTAAATGTATTAGGATGGCATCTTGCTATGATTTGTATTACGTATACTATCAATTACCTAAATGTCTTTATGAATAATATGGATAGTGTTTTCTATCCAGTAATAGGTTTAATAGCAGCAAGTGGTATTTTACAATACTATGGAATTTTTGATATAACGACCTATTCAGCGCCAGTGTTTGATTTCTTTTATGATAATACTTTTGGTTTTTTAATTCCACTTGTTCTTGCAGTTTCTAGCGCATATTTTGCTTTTGAATATTTCAAAAAGCAATTGTATCTGGATGCTGGTTTAAAGACTGAGGTTAAAGAAGCTAGTACAGAAGATTTAAGTTTCCTCGATCGATTTGGTAAAGTCTCTACATATTTAAAAAATGATATCAAGCTCATAAAACGTAATAAAAGAGCGCGTACTACATTTTTAGTAGGTTTCTTATTTGTGTTTTACGGTTTCTTTTTCATGAATGATATTTATAGTAGCATAAATGGTATGAAGGTATTTGCCGGCTTGTTTTGTACCGGCGGTTTCTTATTTATGTTCGGTGGTTTAGTACCATCATGGGACAGTAGTTATTACAAACTCATGATGTCGCAAAACATTCCTTATCGTGATTTCTTATTAAGTAAATGGTGGTTAATGATCGCGTCTACTGTGGTGAGCACGTTACTGTGTACTTTATACCTTTACTTCGGTTGGGACTGGTGGTTTGCTATGATTGCTGGAGCGATTTATAATATAGGATTTAACAGCTCGGTGGTACTTTTAGGTGGTGCTTATGTAAAGACGCCTATTGACTTGATGAGTTCTAAGAAAGCTTTTGGAGACTCTAAAGCTTTTAACGCAAAAACCTTACTTCTAGTAATACCTAAACTATTCTTGCCTGTTCTAATTTACTACGCTTTTGCATTGACTATTAATGAGTCGGCTGGATTTATCGCCATTGCAGTAACAGGAGTTTTAGGGCTTTTATTCAGGAATAAGATATTTGACCTTATCGAGCGCGTTTATAAAAAGGAGAAGTACGATACGATTGCAGCCTATGCTCAAAAGGATTAAAAGTTAAATAAAGATTTTAATGATCTCGCTTTCGCGAAAGCGGAACAACAACTAACTAATAAGACATTTACAATTATGATTTCAATAACAAACCTTTCAAAAGTATATAACGGCGTTACCGTTTTAAACATAGATGGATTACAAATTCCAAAGGGACAAGCAGTAGGGTTAGTAGGTAACAATGGTGCGGGAAAAACGACTTTATTTTCTTTATTACTTGATTTAATACAACCTACTAGTGGTTATATTTTGAGTAATGATATTAAGGTAAGCGAGAGTGAAGAATGGAAACCTTTTACCAGCGCTTTTGTAGATGAAAGTTTCTTGATAGGTTATTTAACTCCAGAAGAATATTTTTATTTCATAGGTGAATTAAGAGGACAAAACAAAGCAGATATTGATAAATTGATAGCATCATATTCTGATTTTTTTAATGGAGAGGCTGTAGGACAGAATAAGTATTTGCGTGACTTGTCCAAAGGTAACCAGAAGAAAGTAGGAATTATTGCGGCTTTGATCGGTAATCCAAAAGTTGTAATTCTAGATGAACCGTTTGCAAATCTTGATCCATCCACACAAATTAGGCTTAAGAAAATCATTAAAGCACTAGCTGACGACCCTAATACAACGGTACTTGTATCTTCACATGATTTACAACACGTTACTGAAGTTGCACAACGTGTAGTTCTTTTAGAAAAAGGAAATGTGGTCATGGATAAGGAAAAAACAGCAGGGACTTTTGCAGAGTTAGAGAACTATTTCAAAGGAATCTCAGAGAGTTATGCTCCTGTTCCTGTTTTAGAAGAGGAATAATATGCACCCTAGATATAAAATGTTAGGCATTCACGTAGTGATCTTTTTGGGAGTCTTTTCACTAACAAGATATCTTATGATGCAATTTATGGTTACACCTAGTAACACATTGCTAACACTGGTACCTGCGGTTCTTGCATGGGTTATATCTCCAAGACCTCATGTGGTACAAATGCAATCTGGTAAGGAATATGGTTTAAAGTTTCTTTTTAGTAAGAAGGTCTATAAGATGTAATTACCTTTGTAAAAATTTATGATGAGTCCTAAAATTAGAGTTTTTCTTATTTACGGCGTTTGCTTTACAGCGCTATTTTTGATTACGAGATTTGTATTGTTACAATTTATTGAGCAAGGTGTCTGGACTACGTTTGTACCTATAGGTACTGCGATGATATTTTCTCCTAAACCTCACATCGAGGAAACCGAAAATGGTCGTGAATACAGCTTAAAATCTATTTTTTCAAGTAAACCTTTTAAGTTTTAATCGTTGTGAAATTTATCTATCTACTTTTTGATTCTTAAAGCTGGATTAATAAAACGCCTAAAAGAATTTTCTTTTAGGCGTTTTACTTTATAACTATTTTCTAATATTTATGAAGACTATTTCACTCTCCATCGATTTTTATGTTTTATGTTTTTAATTATCTCTTCTATAGCATCTTTTTTCTCTTTATCAGTATCATAACGTTTACCATTACCATAAGACCTAGAATAAGTCTTAGGCTGCAGTGATTGGTCTTCTTTCACTTCAAAAGCTGCATATCGTATGTATTCTTGATCTTTGTAGCTATCTTTATTTTTATAGTTGTATAGATAGAGAACCACTTTTTCATCTTTATCTGTGGTTATAATTTGTTCTTCTATTAGAGTGATCTCATCTTCATTTTTATCAAATGATCTGGATGTAAGTACAATACTTTTGGCTAGCTCTTCTTGAGTAATCTCAGGAGTTAGTTTCAAATTATGAGTTGCAGCATTTATGATAATCTCTGATTTGAGAACCACATCCTTTTCCATTTCACTAATCAACTTATTAGGAATAGACTCTTTATTTTTCTTGAGTAACGTATAGTACACTGCAAGTGCATCATTTTTACCACTATCTAGAAGCTTTGCAAAGAAATCTTGAGCGCTCCTATCCTTACGGAAAGGGAAAATCAATTTCACATAATCGCTCAATAGATCATTACTGTTATTGCTATAACTGGTCTTTCTTGCACTTAGAGTTCTTTTAATTTCAATTTTTCCATCAGTAATAATTTGCTTACGATACTTGTTATAAACTTTTTTCTTTACAAATCCAGAATCTTTTACTTTTGCAAGAAGTCTATAGACTGGCGATTTATATTCACTTATGGACGCATAAGTTAGCAAGTCGGGAAACAGTTTTGAAGATAAACGCAAAGAATCACCGTAATTATTTAAGGCATTAGAAATCCCAGATTTCTTCAATGGTAAATCTTTTTCTAATAGTTGTAGGACTTTCTCATGATTGCTTGTCGTTTTTTTACGAAGTAATTTTCTAAGAATAACTAGTTGCACATCAGGATCGTTGTACGATGATTCGTAAAGTGTTGTAATAAAAGGCAGTACACGATCATCTTTTAAATCAATTAATTCTTCTAATGTATATTCTCGTACATCTTTAAGTGAGTTGTCATCTGTATCTACTGTGTTAATAAGGTCTATCATTTGAGATATGTCCTTAGTTTTAAACTTTACTTTATCATCTGCCTCAAATACTAAGGTGTCTTTTTCTTTTACTCCATTAAAAAAGAGGGCGGTCTTATCTTTAAATACGTCTTTTCCTATCATTGTATCCTTAGGAGAGAAGCTACTATAAAATTCTTGAATAAATTTAGACGGCTGCTTTGTGCTGTCAATTAAAGTTTTAATGCGGTATAATCTACCCTTATAATAGACATCTTTTGCGAGAATATGTTTGGAACTCAGGCTATCTTTAAAAGTTCTTTTATAAGTATAAAGATCATCTTTTTGCTCTTTCTCCTTATTTTTTGCTCTTAGATTACTGCGATATAATTTCATATCAGACCAGTCATTATCATCTACATAATTCCATAAATCTTCTGGTTTGTGGAACATTTGTAAATCATGAAACTTAGTCATTTTTACCTCAATTTGTTCATTTGCAGGTGTGGTGTAGAAAGAAAACTTTTCTTTTTCTTCATAATCTTTTTGATCATTATTAGAATACCTTCTTCTAGACATAGGTGCTTTAACCGGACTTTTAACATTAAAATACATGGCAGTATCTTGAACAGTTTTGAAATCACTGTATTCAATAGTGTTAAATTGAATAGAATTAAAATAAGCATCAGCTTTTTGTGTATCCGTACCAGAATACCCCATTAAATAATAACTACCATCTTTAACTATAGATTTAAGTTCCATTTTTTTGTCAAGAATACTATCTGTAACAACTGTAGCTCTATAGCTGTAATATGGTTTTTTTTCTATGCCACCTTTTTCTATCTCATACTCTAACTCACTTACAAACTCCTCAATAATAAATTGAGCTTCAAATTTATCTTCTTCGACATATTCTGTATCAAAAATGGGAGCTTCTTGAAAAAAGTAAAAAGAAGAACCATCTGTACCTTGTAGAAAGGTTTTACCTGGATTTTTAAGATTATTTGCTACTACATGTTCTGGAAACAACATGCTATATTTATTAAAAGGAGCGTTAAAAAGGCTTAATTCTTTGCTGTTAGGAAGAAATTCAATGGAGCTAAAAATATCTTGTTCATATTGTTTCACAAAATCCAGTTTACCTCCAAATTTGATGATAACAAGCTCTAGTGGAGTTTTATAAATATGATATTTTTGATAATCTCCTTTTTTGGTTTTATTCAAGATAGAGTATCCTGGATAGGGAGAAGTAATTTTGTTTTTTTCAATTATTTCTCCTGGAATATCCTCAAATAGTATGTTATCTATAAAATCTAGGTCTATTGTTTTCTTTTCAGTAGGTAGATAGTCTAATGTATTAATTCTAGAAATAGTTAAGTATGCGCCATTGGTCATTTCAGGAATCATATAAAATGACTGATTTCCCATGCTGAATTCTCTTAAATCATCAAAAGTTTTGAGAGATAGAAAATGATCAGGTGTACGCTTTCGCGAAAGCGCAGGAGCAACAAAACTCTCGTCTAGCATCTTTTTTTCTTTCTTAGCAAGCTCAGTTTGCTCTGATGTAAGTGCCTTTACAGTATATCCTCTTTCTTGAAGCATCTGTATCATTCCTTGCTCACCAGGTAAATGCGCTGCACCTACTCCAGCAAAAATTGATTGCGTCTTCATTACAGAGTCCATGACGATAACCATGTTTTCATTGCGATCGTACAACATGTTTTTTCTAAAATACTCTGTATTTGTAGCAGCTCCTATAGAATCTAATAAAGAGATATTGCGATCTCTATAGACATTTTCTTGAATGGTATATCGATTTTCTTTTTCTAAACGTTCTTCAAGCCACTTATCGATTTCTTTTTTAGACGGATTTGTTGATGCTTTTGAGGTTAAATATTGTGACTCATTAAAATCTTCTAGACTTATAATAGGTTTTCCTGCTTTTTTTCCGGCCTGAAAAATAAACATGTCTAGATAGGTTTCTTCTTCAAAATTATCTGAAGCACCATTTTTACGATACAAATAGCCATTTAATGCCATATCATTCATTCTGATGCTAGAGCGCACCATTTGAAGTGGTGGATGCTCTAACTTAAATAAATCTTTATAAAATGAAGAACGATATGAACCAGATCCATTCTGAACAGATAGTATTTGTTCACTATAATACTCGTCCATCCATTGGGTAGGATCACTCTCTAAGGCAACAGCATCTACTTTTTTTAACGATTCAAAGAATACATCATCCAGCCTAAATGCAACTTTGCTACTTACATGCATCGTACCATATAAATAAGATGGCTCTTCTAGACCATTACCGGTAATTTCCCAGAGCAGGCTGTTATCTGTTTGTGAATGAGTGCTTTGTAATAAAAATAAACCAAAAATTAAAGTAAAAAAGTTCTTCATATAAGATATTAAAAAAGAGTAGACATCAAAAATGATGTACAATAGCTGTGTAAAATAGTTCAAACATTATTCCTATTCAAATGTTTAACGGTCTGTTATTATTCTATATTGCTAGATAAATACGTTATGAGAAACTGGCAAGACAGTCTCAAAAATAAAAAATTCTTATTTTTACCAACTTTTACAATATCAATGCGGTATTTAGAGTTATGTACCTTAGTCTAAACCCTACTTTTTGAAACAGTTTTTTTATAATATTTCCATCACTTTTTTACTTATCACAATCCTAGCTGGTTGTAGTAGGAAAAAAAACTCTTTTATAAGTCGCAATCTTCATGCAGTAGGAACAGAGTATAACGTGTTGTATAACGGTAATCTTGCATTGCAGGCTGGACTTGACGGTTTAGAACAAACTTATCAAGATAATTATTGGGATATTTTGCCTGTAGAACGCATGCAGGTAAAGAAAGAAATATTCTTGCCTGGCGATAAACCACTCGACCCTAATTTTGAACGTGCCGAAGAAAAAGCAGTAAAAGCGGTTCAAAAACATTCGATGCTTATCAATGAGACAGAGTACAATCCGCAGATTGATGAAGCTTACATGTTATTAGGTAAAGCACGATATTACGACCAGCGCTTTATTCCTGCATTAGAAGCATTCAATTATATACTGCAATTCATGCCTGAAAGTGACCAGATCAATCAGGCAAAAGTGTGGCGAGAACGCACTAATATGAGGCTGGATAACAATGAGACAGCGATAAAAAACCTAACTAAGCTTCTTAAAGAAGAAAAAGGGACTATTGAAACAGAAGATTTATCCATTGCAAACGCAACTTTATCACAAGCTTTTCTCAATTTAGAAGAGATAGATAGCGCTTTAGTTTACATGAATCGTGCAGAAAATCAGACTAAGAATCGTGAAACACAAGCTAGATATAAGTTTATAACTGCACAACTTTTTGCAAAAACTGGACAAAGAGATAGTGCATTTGCTCACTATGATGAGATTATAGAAATGCATCGTAAAATTCCACGTCGTTATTATATTAATGCATTTATAGAAAAAATAAAAAACTTTGATCCTACACTAGATAGTAAAGAAGAGTTATTTGCGACAATTAATGATTTAGAAGAAAATCGTGAGAATAGACCGTGGCTAGATGCTATCTATTCACGTAAAGCGATCTATTATGAAAATCAAGATAGTGTAGAACTGGCAAAAGATTATTACAATAAATCTTTGAGAGCAAAAGATGGAAAGGATAAATATTTAAGAGGTAACAATTATTCTGCTTTAGGTAAAATCAGTTTTGATCAGTCTAAATTTGTTAATGCTGGAAAATACTACGATAGTGCAATTGCAAACTACACGCCACGCACCAAAGAACACCGACTAGTTACTAAAAAACGAAATAATCTGGATGACGTTATATTTTATGAAGGACATCGTCGCAGTGCTGATAGTATCTTTAAGGTTCTAGCCATGACACCTCAACAGCAAGAGCAATATTACCAAGATTACATAGATGGTCTAAAGGCCGAAGAAGAACGTATCGCAAAAGAAGCAGAAATTGAAGCTGCCAAAGCCGCTCAAGATCAAACAGCATTTTCAAAAATTAACAATAATAATGTCACTAGAAGAGGTAAAACAGGTCCTTCCTTTGGCACTCCAGGCACTAACGTGCGTACTAGCTCTGGACTTTCAAACGCCAGTACGTTTTACTTTTTTAACCAGCAAACAGTTGCTCGTGGTAAGATAGACTTTAGAAAAAAATGGGGTAAAAGAGAACTTAAGGATAACTGGAGGCGTAAAGACAAAAAAGTAGAGTTAGAAACCACCACAGTAACTGATGCACAAATAGAAGAAGTAGAAGTGCGACCAGAATTTACTACTGATTTTTATACCAGTACGTTGCCTGAAGGTAAGTTTGTGTTAGACAGTATCGCAAAGTCCAGAAATTTTGCTTACTATCAATTAGGAGTTATCTATAAAGAAAAATTTAAGCGCAATGACCTTGCAATTAGTAGGTTTGATACCTTGTTAACTCACGATCCAGCTGAGAAACTTTTATTACCAGCTTTATACAATCTCTATTTAATTTATAAAGAAGAAAGTGGTAGTGACGCTTTCGCGAAAGCGGAA
>CAZBCH010000320.1:0-4015 GCA_964490235.1 uncultured Flavobacteriaceae bacterium
ACTGGCAAGAAGTCGACACTTCTTCAATTATTTGAAGATAAATACATGGACGACTTTATTGTGTTTATGAAAACCTACAACACGAGCAATTTGTGGACAAAGTTTAAATCACTACCAGAGGAAGATCAAAAGGATTTAAAACTGCGCAATGCAATGAGGCATTACGATCATACGGTAAATGTACTTTGGGTAATGGCGCATTTTAATGCTGCTGCAAAGTACTTAAATAGTGGTAATACAGAAGTAGAAGCTACAGGCGGCAGCAACTGGCAAAAATACATGCATCCTAGATATCAAAAACGCATCTTCTTCCCAGGTCTATGGACAGAAGAAGAACTTGAGAATTGGGGAATTACCAATTTAGAAGGTCATGAGGTGTTGAGGTGATTTGTGTCTATTGATGTACTGATTGAAATATCATTAAAAAAACAACAGCCAGAATTAAAAACAAGCTAAGTAAAAGATTATAAACTATTTGTTTAAATCCATTAGCATAAGCTTTTAAACCCCTTTGCTTTTTTCCTGTAATCAAATAAAAAGGCTTGAAGAAAAGAAAACGCAAGCACATTCCTAAACCACAAAAAAGGTAAATAACTAATGGATTTCTAAAGTTTTCTTCATACAAGTACATTTCTCAAATATATGAAATACATTATCTCCATCTATCTTGCTCTAGGTCTTGTTTTATCAATGCTATTTAGCATAGAATACAATTGTATAGGTGAAGATTTGTTTCCTACGTACTATGGAAGCCCTTTTGTTTTTAAGCAAAAGTCCTTAGGAAGTTCTATGACCTACTTCTACAGTGTTTCTGGAGTAATTATAAATGTCGTAATTTGGTGCTTACCTTTATTAATAGTTCACGAATTGGTGCAAAGATTCATTAAAAGTATTGGTGATTTCAAATGGACTAAAATAACTTACAAAGCATTCATTGTTTTCTTGATGTGCTTTTCTACTCTAAATATTTTGGTGAGTAACATAATGAGAGGAAACGGATTTCAACAAGGTCAGAATTATTGGATTTTTGACATAGACCATGAAGCTGAAAAGTGGAAAGTTGAATGTAAAGGTGAGTGGAAGTTATTTAAATAATGCTGTTCATCAAAAAAGACCCTTTCCAAATAGAAAGAGTCTTTTGTCATTTACCTAGTGCAAAAATATCCTTTAGTTGTTTGATCATTCCTCCGTTACCAGAGATCGTGATCTCACCTACTTTATCGGCTATTTTTTCTACGTATTCCATTTCTTTAAGCTTGAACAAGGTTTCATTTTCTTCCATCAATTTTGCTGCGTTCAACATTGTTCTTGTTTCAGCCGTTTGTTCACGCCTAAGAATAATATTTGCTTGCGCTTCTTTTTCGGCTACAATTACTTTGTTCATAATCGCCCTCATTTCTCCGGTAAGAATAATATCCTTGATACCGCAATTGTTCACTTCTACGCCTAGTCTGCTAGCAACTGTTTTGACATCGGTCTCAACGGCAACTGCGATTTCTTGCTTATTTTCAAGCAATTCGTCGAGTGTGTAGTTACCTACAAAAGCTCTTAACGCCATTTGCAATGCTGCGTATAATTGCTTTTCAAAGTCTTTACTTTCTAGTAATGCTTTGTGTACGTCGATCACTTTGAAACTAGCGTTGAGCGTCATTCTTATGGTCGCTTTATCTTTAGAAAGCAATTCTTGACCGTTCAATTCTAGTTGTCTCCATCTCAAATCGGTAGCAATGGTTTCAATTTTCACAGCATTTCTCCAGAAGTGGTGCGTTCCTGCGTTAAGCTCTTCCACACAATTTCCTTCTACCATCAAAAGTCCTTTGCAACCGGTTGCGATTTCTACACCGCGCAAAAATCCCAAGTTTTTCAAAGAATCGTAAAAAGCGACTGGTACATTGTCATCGATGAAGATGGATGAGGTATCCGCTTTCGCGAAAGCGAAGTCCACCAAACCTTTCCAGAACACGTACCTACCTGCAGTAAGTACTTCTTGAAGCATACCGTTAATAGTGACCATCAAAATCTCTGTAGTTCCTACTTCGATCACGTCTACCATATCGCAAAATTCTTTGTTCTTCAACATCAAATCCATGGCAACTGGTCCTACTTGTTTTACAGACATGTCTCTAACGATAACTCGCTCGTTAAAACCTAGCCAGTGCACGCCTGCGATCAATACTCTTTCAAAATTTCCATTTTTCAAGACGATACCTCTGGTACCTTCTCTAATTCTTACTCTTTTCATTAGTTCTAATTATTGTGCTCTTTATTGGAGCTGGTTGTTGTTTTAAAAACAGTAAAACCCTATTTCAAAATCCTTAAGGAAGTGCAAAACGCATGAAGAGGTCGTGATGTTCTTTTTATACTTCTCTGGTCAACAAAGAATTGATCATCATATCACTCGCTCTTTACGAGATTTACTCTCGCTCAACAATTAAGGTGTCTTTCCTTTACTTCATGAAGTAAATTCTAGTCACAAAAACAGCGATTTTACTGTCAGTGTACCTTTTTAACGCCTAAGGTCATCGGCTCTGGTGGGACATTTTGAGAAGTGTCCCTTCTTCATACAAACTATATCCTAAGTATAGCGCCCTTACCATTTGGCCACAAATCTCTAAGAGATCTGGTAGGGCTCGAACCTACAATTGTACTGCTGCTTTATCCGGGCTTAGCTAACTTGCTCTCACAAGTGTTGGATTCGAACCAACGTCTTCAGTTTGCGATAGTTTTAAGGTTACTATCAACCTATCTTCCCAACAGGATATCAAAATTCCTATACGCTACTGCGCAGGACAAGATACTACCGTGCTATACAGAAACACAGGTTCTAAGTTGGACTGATGTTTTTAAGGCTGTTTCGCTTTCGCGAAAGCGGAATAATTAAAAGTCTATTTCTTCTTTTTCTTCTTGCCTTTAATTTTCTTTTTATTCTCCGTTTTTTTAGAATTGACCTTAGTTCTTTTGATCTTTTCCTTTACTCGAGAAATCTCTTGGTCTATTTGCTCGTTAAGTTCGTCAGTTGCTCTTAAGTAAGCTTGTTTTAATACTTTAACAGCCAGTCTGTACTTGCCTAGATGTTCTAGAACTTGTCCCAATTGCATGTATAAAAAAGCTTTGTTAGTTCCTTGAATTCCTAGAGCAAAATCAATCAAACGCAATGCCTCATTATATTCTTCATTTAAAATGAGAACTCTAACGTAGCCAGGATAAGCCGTGACCAGATCTAGATTTTTAGATAGCGCTTGCGCATAGAATTCTTTTGCTGCTGGATAATTCTTCAAATGCTCAGCTTGTAAACGTGCCATGGTATACAATGTGTAAGCATCTTCTGGATCATAAGCGAGTGCATAATTTAACGACTCTACGGTTTGTTCTAAATCCCAATTGAACCAGTTTAAAGCTTTGATCAAATAGGTATTATGTGTGATATTGTCCATAACTGTTTTGTAATGAGGTAGATTTTACCTCAATGTTGAGTTACGGATTTTTCTAAGTGAATTTTTTTTTGAGTTGATCGCATAAAAAAATCCGAAACATGATTTTTTACTTTTTTTCATTTGCTTCGGATTCATTTTATGGAATAGCGTTTATTCAGTAAAAAGAATGCCGAAGTCGTGCCAGCTCTAGAGCCGTAGGAAACGGATCTTCTAAAGACGAGAATCCTTTATGTATTAGATTGTATAACATCAACTTCTTGTTTTAATTAATAATGGAGCATTTGTTCTCAAATGCGATGCAAATATAATGGTATATGTTTTTAATTTCCACACAAAAATTAGATTAATTAATTGAAAATCAATTAGTTGTATTAAAATTTAAGCAATAGAATGCCTGTCTGCTAGAGGCAGATGTTGATCCCTTTTTCTATCTTATTGATAGTGATGGATCTAGGATATGGACCCATTTATTTCTTTACTCATATTTATTTTGAAAAAAATTAAAATAACTCCACAAAAAAAACGCTTGATGTATCAGATCAAGCGTTTTTCTTTATGTTTTACCTCTTTAAAATAGTTCT
>CAZBCH010000321.1:0-5771 GCA_964490235.1 uncultured Flavobacteriaceae bacterium
GCAAAAGTCGTGGTATGCTGCCCTTGTTTATGTTGTTCAGAAATTTGTTTGGTTTTCAATTGTAATCCTGGTTGTACAGCGTTAGCAAGCGTACTTTTTCCAGTGCCACTATGACCTGCAAACATGCTGGTCTTATCTCTCATCTTTTCTTTGATGATATCGATATTCTTACCAGTTTCTGCACTTATGGCAATACACTCATAACCTATGGATTTATAAAGGCTCATTAGGTAGCGTACTTCATCTAGCTCTGTCATTGTGAGTAATTCTTCTCCAGTTTCTGGATCAATCATCACGTCTCCTTGATCATCGTTATAAGTATCTACTTTATTGAAAGCCAGAATTACTGGAATTTGATAAGCCTCTGCAGTCACAAGAACTCGATCTATGAAAGAGGTAAACGTAGGCGGATTATTCAATGTGACCAGTAAAAACAACTGATCTACATTTGAAGCAATTATATGTGTTTGTTTAGAAAGATTTACGGACTTACGTACAATATAATTATCACGTTCATGAATAACATTGATAATTCCTATTTCTTCATCTCCTTTTTTCTCAATCTCAAAATCTACTTGATCGCCTACAGCAACTGGATTGGTACTTTTAATACCTTGCAAACGAAATTTCCCTTTAATACGACAGGAATAAAAAGCACCGTCAGTACCTTTTACTTCATACCAACTTCCTGTTGATCTATAAACGATTCCTGTCATATACTATTTGAAAATTTTTGCATAAAACAAATTTACGGATTTAAAATGATCGTTAAGGATGTTTCCAATAACACATCTTAAATTATATGCGGTAAATTTCTAAGGGCAGAATTAATTCTGCCCTTAAGAAAATACGATCGAAATTAATTATTAATCACCTTTTCTTGATGATTGATAGATTCTTGATGTACTGCTTTAAAAACCCTTAGAATAAATTCTTCACTTAAACCTTGTTCTTCACCTGCAAGAATCATTTTACCTAAAATCTCATTCCACCTTTTAGATTGAAGAACTGCTACATTACGCTCTTTTTTTAAGGCTCCAATCGCATCAGCCGTTTTCATTCTTTTGCCTAACGTTTCAATAATATTGCTGTCTATCACATCTATTTGCGCTCTTAAAACACCTAGTTTAGATTGAAAACCTACCTCATCATCTTGTTCCTTTCTAATACGCAAGTCTTGAAAAATTTGCAATAATGTTTCTGGAGTTACTTGCTGGGCAGCATCACTCCATGCATTATCTGGATCATAATGAGTCTCAATCATTAAACCGTCATAATTAAGATCTAGTGCAGTTTGTGATACCTCAAAAATCATATCTCGTTTTCCTGTTATATGTGATGGATCGCATATTAATGGAATATCTGGATAACGTGTTTGAAAATCAACTGCTATTTGCCATTCTGGGATATTGCGATACTTAGACTTTTCATAGGTAGAAAAACCTCTATGAATAACTCCTAAGTTTTTAATGTTTGCGCTATGCAACCTCTCTACTGCACCTATCCAAAGAGCTAGATCTGGATTTACTGGATTTTTAACAAGGACAACTTTATCTGTACCTTCTAATGCGTCTGCAATCTCCTGAACTATAAAAGGACTTACTGTAGATCGTGCACCTATCCATAAAAGATCAATATCATGTTCTAGTGCCAGTTCTACATGTGTTCTATTTGCAACCTCTGTAGCCGTAAGTAAACCTGTTTCAGCTTTTGCCTTTTGTAACCATTTTAAACCTATTGCTCCTACTCCTTCAAAGTTTCCTGGACGTGTTCTAGGCTTCCATATTCCTGCACGTAAGTAAGTGACATCACTATCTTTTAAATCATGTGCAATTCTCAACACTTGATCTTCTGTTTCGGCACTACACGGGCCAGCAATCACTATAGGATGCTTTAAATTGTGGTTATCTAACCAGGTTCTAAATTCCTTCTTATTTTCCATTTTCGATTCCTTTCAATATCGTTTTTATTCTATTAGTATCTTCCATATCCTTAAATATGGCATTGTGATCGTTGTTTTTTACGCTTTCGCTAAAGCGAGATAAATTATCAATATACCCATCTAAACTAGCGAGCACATGTTCTTTATTCTGTGCAAAAATAGGCGTCCACATGGCTGGCGAACTTTTTGCTAGACGCACCGTACTTTCAAAACCACTACCTGCAAGGTCAAAAATATCACGTTCATTTTCCTCTTCTTGAATGACCGTTTTACCTAACATAAAACTGGAAATATGCGACAAATGAGACACGTAAGCAATATGTTTATCATGTGCCGCTGGTGTCATATATCTCACACGCATTCTAAGTTTTTCAAACAGCTGGTTTGCTAATTCTTGCAATTTAAAGGTGGTTTTCTCCACCTCGCATACAATTAGCGTTTTCTTGACAAATAAATTTGAAATTGCAGCATCTGGTCCAGAAAATTCTGTTCCTGCAATGGGATGCGCTGCAAGAAATTGTCTTCTATTTTTATGATTCTCTACACTCTTACAAATCGCCTCTTTTGTAGAACCTACATCTATAACAAGTGCATTTTCATTAATTAAGTCGAGCACCTGAGGTAAAACTTTTAAAGTAGCATCTACAGGAATAGAGATGATAACCAAATCTGCATTAGAAACATCACCAAGGTTTGCTACCTCGTCTACAATGCCGTTTTGCTTTGCTTTTTGAGCATGAGCAATATTTTGATCTATACCATAAAAAATAGCCTGAGGATAATGAACACGTAAATCTTTGAGCATCGAGCCGCCTATCAATCCAGTTCCTATTAAAAAGATGTTTTTCATAATGCTACCTTTTTAGAAACTCTATCAATCATTTCTCTTATTTGTTCTTCTTTTACACAAAGTGAAAATCGCACATATCCTTCTCCATTCTTACCAAAAATGCTTCCTGGAGTGATAAAAATATGGTTCTCGTGAAGCAATTGATCTACAAAAGCCTTATCGTCTTTCATTCCACCTGGCAACTTGCACCAAAGGAATAAACCGCCGGTTTGTATTTGTGGCTCTAGATTTAAAGCTTCTACAAGTTGTATGGTTAAAGCTCGTCTGGTTTTATAGATGATATTTTGTTTTTGCAACCATTCTTGATCAGTTTTTAAAGCAGCAATGGCACCTTTTTGAATACCGTAAAACATACCGCTATCCATATTAGTTTTTACTTTCAATATTTCTTTAAGCAAACTGGTATTTCCAGTAAGCATTCCTACACGCCAGCCAGCCATATTATACGTTTTGCTGATGGAATTTAATTCTAAAGCTACTTTCATAGATCCAGCAACTTGATGAATACTTAATCGATCTTCATACAAACAACTGTATGGATTATCATTTACTAGCAAAATCTCATGCTTTACTGCAAAAGCAATCAGCTTTTCAAAAACTTCTTTAGAACCTGCCGCACCAGTAGGCATATGCGGATAATTAGTCCACATGATTTTTACTTTGGTTAGATCTAATTGTTCCAAAGCCTCAAAATCTGGCAACCAATTATTCTCTTCTTTAAGATTATAAGTAAAAGGAATAGCCTCACATAATCTAGTCGCGCTTGCATAAGTTGGGTACCCAGGATCTGGAATTAAAACCGCATCACCAGGATTGAGAAAAGCCATAGAGATGTGCAAAATCCCTTCTTTACTTCCCATCAACGGTATGATCTCTGATGCTGCGTCTAGTGTAACTTTATAATGCGTTTTATAGAATTGTGACATTGCCTCTCTAAGTTCTGGCAACCCTAAATAACTTTGATAACCATGTGCTTTGGGATCTTGTAACGCTGCAGCAAGTGCAGGAAAGACATGATCTGGCGGCAATAAATCAGGATTACCTATTCCAGCATTAATAATTGGTTTTCCTGAATCTGATAAAGCTCTTACTTCGCGCAATTTGGTCGCAAAATAATATTCTTGAACGCTATCAAGTCTTGTTGCTGTTTTTATCATAGCGTGTGTGATTTATAAATCCCTAAGATTTTTATTGATTCTACAAGAATGCCTATTTCTAATTGTGCTTCTTCAAATTGTTGTAAATTTTTAAATTCCAGATCTGCAACAAAAGAAAATAGAAATGGTTTTTCAATAATAGGAACTGACTGAATTTTTGAAACATTGATATCGAGTTCGCCTAGTTTACTCAAAATTTGAGCGAGGCTTCCAGGTTCATGATTAGCGGTAAAATTGATCGTCGCTTTGTTAGCTTCATTGTTCATCCTTTCTCTAGCCTCTAATACAACAAATCTTGTGGCATTGTTTTTTACTTCTTGAATATCATCATTGATAATTTTAAGGTCATATAATTGTGCCGCATTCTTACTTGCGATCGCAGCAACACCACGTTTGTTTTCTTCAGAAATTCTAAGAGCGGCTGCAGCTGTGTCATCTGTTTCTACTAGTTTAATATTTGGATGCTTGCTAAAGAAAGGTTTACATTGTAATAATGCCATGGGATGCGATTGCACTTCTATAATATCCTTAATTTCCTGACCGTGCAATGCCATGAGTTGGTGCTGGATATTTAAATAATATTCTCCTATGATCTTTAAATCGTAATCTTTAATTAAACTGTAATTAGGTAAAATACTTCCTGCGATGGAATTACCTATAGCCATGATGCCAGTTTTAACTTCATGATTTGAAACTGCAAGTGCCAGCTGGTCAAATGAAGAACATTCTAATAATTCCACATTTTTATAAAGCTGCGTTGCCACCTGATGGTGGTAAGAACCTAGTATTCCTTGTATGGCTACTTTCATTTTTAAGTAAAAAAAAAGTCCTGATTAGATCAGGACTTTATTGTGTTATATAATTTTCAATTATTACAATAGCGTCCTTGCTTCTATAAAATAGAAGTAAAATCCGTACCAGAAATAATTGTTTGTTGTCATAATAAGTTGCTAATGTAAAATAGATTTTTATAAATCTCGCAAATTTCCAGAAGTTTTATATCAGATTTAAAACTCTATCGTTGTAGTAGGGTAAAGTTGTGATCTCGCTTTCGCGAAAGCGAAGTTAAAAAAGCTATTCCTCTACTAATCATTTCTTATCTTTACCTTATGTCTATAGAAGTAAGTAAAGTATCCAAATATTACGGGCAGCAAAAAGCGCTGGACGAAGTTAGTTTTTCTATCAAAGCTGGTGAAATAGTTGGTTTTCTAGGTCCCAATGGTGCTGGAAAATCTACTATGATGCGCATTCTCACCACCTATCTAAATGCCAACGAAGGAACCGCTACTGTAAATGGCTATGACGTTAGTAAAGAACAGCGTGAGGTGCAAAAATCCATAGGGTATTTACCAGAGAATAATCCGTTGTATCCAGATATGTATGTAAAGGAATACCTATCATTTAGTGCAGATGTCTTTAAACTGACCGATTCTAAAAAACGCATTGACGAAGTGATTGAGGAAACTGGACTGACTTCTCATATAGGCAAGAAAATACAAGAGCTTTCTAAAGGTTACAAACAGCGTGTAGGACTGGCAAATGCTTTATTGCACGAACCTAAAGTTTTAATTCTAGACGAGCCTACCACTGGGCTCGATCCTAATCAGCTTGTAGAAATACGTCAACTGATTAGAAAAGTAGGTCAAAAAACAACTATTCTTCTTTCTACACATATCATGCAAGAAGTTGAGGCCATGTGCGATCGAGTAATCATTATCAATAAAGGTAAAATCGTTGCAGACGATTATTTAAAGAACCTGAAAAGCGATGCTGCTCAGATCATAGAAGTAGAATTTGACTACAAAGTAGAACCAGAATTATT
>CAZBCH010000322.1:0-18316 GCA_964490235.1 uncultured Flavobacteriaceae bacterium
TCATCCAAATACATGGCGTCAAAAGTACCAGCCTGCACAAATCTAAAAGCAATATGTCCTCCAGTTGTTGTAAGTGAAGTAAAGTTTACCGTTTGCTCAGCATATTGATCATCAGGTAAATCAGCATTGGTAAATGTCTGAACAACGTTAAATGTACTCACGTCATTAGGGTCAGACATCACACCTACTTCTAGCCCGCCTAAATCTCTATCATAAGCAAAGAATCTTACACGTTTCGTATTGTTAAGATCCGAGAATTCAGGCATAACATAATAAAGACCTACGTTAGGATCACTACTACTTGTTAAGTACATATGTTGAGAACCACTATTTGCAATTAAATCATCTACACGTACTAATGGAGTACCTAATGTTGCGTTATCAATTATAGCATTATCACATACAAATAAACCATCTAAAGGATCGCTTTCAAAGTCTGTAAAATAAGGTGCTGTAAAAGGTAAACAAGGTGTTGTGAACTGGAAAGGTCCTACCCATTCACTAGTATCCATCGGTCCGCAAATTGTTCTATAATAGATTTCATAAGGAGTTGCAGGAGTCAACGTGTTATCAGTAAACGAAGTTGTCGTTAACGGTGTACCAGCAGCAGTAGGCACGCCAGTTCCATCCGGCTGTAATACATATTCATATGAACCAGAAGGAGTTCCTAGTGTATCATTAAAACTAAAATCACCACCATTAGGACCTAAATTTGATACAGTAAAAGAATCTGGATTAGAACAGAAATCACCACAAGTTTCAATTCTCATTAAATCTAAAGCAACATCTCCAACAAATCCTGTTTCATTCCCAACCTCTTCAGTTAATGTTAGTTGAATATGCACTGTTGCAGAACCTAAAACCGACGCAGGTAAACTAGCTCCAACTAATGCAAATGCATCTGTTTGAGAGGCTTGTAATGGTCCTACGTAGGTGAATATGTTAGTAAACGGTCCTGTCGCAGATGTACCAACACCTACTTCAAACAAACTCAAATCCCCACCAAAAGAATGAAGGAAGAATGAAAGTTCAGCATCATCAGTAGCTGCAGATAAATCAATCGCAGGAGAAACAATAGATCTTGGTCCTACATTTGTTCCAGAAGTATCAAAGAAAACGTATCCAGTCCCTTCTTCTGGACTCAACGGACCAGTTCCTGTTGAACCAGTACCAGCTGTGGCACCAAATTCCCAATTTCCAGTAGTTGCTCCAGTATCACCGGTCCATCCATTATTTGCGTCAAAATTATCTTCCCATGCAAAAGCTGCATTCATATTAGGACAAGATACTCCTTGAGGTGCACTTGGTAGTGTTATTACAGAAATTGGATTTGTAGAAGGGCTTATATCCATAGGTCCACATACTGCAAAAATTCTTATTTCATATAATGTATTAGCCGAAAGCATATCAAGAACATAACTAGTATTAGATGTCACACCAGTTCTTGTACCTAGAGAGCCAGCTCCGCCAGGAGTGAAACCTGGGGTTCCATATTCTACTATCCACTCTGTCTCAGTTCCTCCGGCTGTCCAAGATAATTCTACTGAATTTTCTGAAGGATTTGCAGAACTCACTAAACTAGGCTGTGGACAATTAGGAATTTCTTCATAATTAATATCATCTAAATACATTTGATCAAAAGTACCTGCTGGATTAAATTTAAAAGCAATCCACCCACCAGTTGTAGTTATTGAACTAAAGTCCACCGTTTGTTCTACATATTGATCATCTGGCAAGTCTGCATCTAAGAAAGTCTGTATAGATGTAAAAGTAGTTTCGTCAGTCGGATCAGACATAATACCTACTTCTAATCCACCATTATCATCATCCCAAGCAAAGAAACGAACTCTTTTTGTTGCATTTAAATCAGAGAATTCAGGCATGATATAATACATACCAGCATTTGCATCACTACCACTTGTCATTTCTATATGACGAGCTCCTGAATTAGATTGTATATCATCAACTTCGACAAATACATTTGTTGAAGCTGTTACTATTAGATTACTGTCGCAGTTATTTAAGCCACCTAAAGGATCTGAATCAAAATTTGTAAAATAAGGAGCTGTTAGTGCTGTACATCTTGTAGTAAATGTAAATGGCCCTATGTATATACTTTCATCACCAGGTGCACAAACTGCTCTTACCCAGTATTCGTAATCAGTATTAGCTGTTAATCCTGATACAGTAGTCATAGGATTTGCAGTAACATCTATAACTGTGCCTACTTGAGCACCAGTGTCTGGAACAAATCCTGGAAGACCAACTTCCACATCCCATTCGGTCTCTATTCCTCCAGCAACCCATGATAAATCAGCGGTTGTTGCAGTAGTAGCATCGACAGCTAAAGCAGTTGGAGAATCACAAGTCGGTGGTGGCGCACAAGTAACGCTTGCTTCCCAACCTGGTCTTGGTACTGACCCATCAGAAGAAAATACAAAAGTTAAACATCCAGAAGTCGAAGATGCGATTAATAACTCTTGAGTTAAGTCTCCAGTTCCAGAATTATTTGCTGGATCCCAACACCATTCTGTTCCTCCACTAGGTGTGTTTATAGTTGGAAAAGTTGTGTCTGGTCCATCATAAATAGTAAGACCATCAAAACAACCTGTTCCTGAATCCTCCATATCATTAAATGTAAAATTCACAAATACAACATCACCTGGGTTATCTGGACAAATATTATATGTAATGTTTTCATTATTCTGATAGTTACCAGTAACTCCTCCTGAATCAACAAAAGAGTCTCCAGCACAGTAATCTGGTGTGGTAGAAACTGTTGCACATGATTGAGGAGATAAATCGTTTGTAGACACATCACATATTGCAGTAACACAAATTTCATATTCAGTATCACTTGCTAAACCATCGACTAATACATTAGCAGTAGTTGGGTTAGGTGTAACAGCTGTAAATGCCATTGTACCAACTTCTCTATATTCAACTAAAAATTCAGAAGCTATAGAGTTATTTGTCCAAGAAAAATCTACAGATGATGAATTAATAGCGCCAAAAGTTAACTGAGTAGGCTCTGGACAAGAAGGAGCTAGTTCATAAGTTATGTCATCAAGGTATATAGCATCAAACGTCGCAACAGGATTAAATTTAAATGCAATAAAACCTCCAGTTGTAGTCAAAGTACTAAAAAATACAGACTTTTCTTCGTACACATCATCTGCCATATCAGCATCAGTAAAGGTTACTAATGATGTAAATGTAGTAGGATCAGTTGGATCTGTAATAGTTCCTACTTCAAGCTCTCCATTATCTCTATCATAAACATTGAATTTCAATCTTTTATCTGAAGATAAATCAGAGAATTCAGGCAATATGTAATAAAGTTCTGCAGAAGCACCTGCACTTTGACTAGCCATATTAATATGACGGCTTCCTGACAATGCAATTAAATCATCAACCTGCACAATAGGCGCAGTAAACCCAGTACCTGTCACAATAGAATTATCGCAAACGAATAATTCATCTAAAGCAACCGATTCATAATCTGTTGTATAAGTGACCGTAAAAGGAACACATGCTGTAGAGAAGTTTACTGGCCCGATCCAATCACTTTCACCAGCCATTCCACCACACATAGTTCGCACATAAACTTCATAGCTAGTCGCAGGAGTTAAACTAGAGTCTGTAATCATGGTACTAGTTGCTGCAGTACCAGCTGCCGTTGGTATTCCTGTTCCTGGAGCTTGAATAACATATTCATAAGCACCTGCAGCGGTACCATTTGTATCGTTAAATGAAATATCAACACTTGTGGTTGTAATATTATCAACCATTAATAAATCTGGATTGCTACAAAATGCTCCACAAGTCTGAATTCTCATTAAATCAAGAGCAACATCACCTACAAAACCTGTTTCATTTCCAGGCTCTTCCGTAGCTGTTAATTGAATATGAACCGTAGAACTACCTAAAACCGAGGTAGGCATAGAAGCACCGACCAACACAAACGGATCACCTTGATTTGCTTGCAACGGACCTTGGTAAGTAAAAATACTAGTAAAAGGTCCTGTAGGCGAAGTTCCTACTGCCACATCAAAAAGTGTCGAGTCACCACCAAAAGAATGGAAGAAAAAAGTCAATTCAGCGTCATCGGTTGCATTTGTCAAATCTATAGCAGGAGAAACAATTGATCTAGGACCAACATTTGTACCTGAAGTGTCAAAAAACACGTAACCAGTTCCTTCTTGAGGAGATAAAGGACCGGTACCTGTAGAACCAGTTCCAGCGGTTGCGCCAAATTCCCAATTTCCAGTCGTTGCCCCAGTATCGCCTGTCCACAATGTTGTAGTTGAGTCAAATGTGTCGTCCCATGCGTATGCACTATCATTATTGGGACAACTTACCCCAGTTGGAGCACTTGGTAGCGTTACAAAAGTAGCATTTACCCATTGGCTTAAATCATTAATTGAAGAATCACATATCGCTCTTACATATACATCGTATGCTGTGGCTGAAGGCAAAGTATTTAAATTTAAAGAAGTAGTCATTTGAGTAGCATTCGTCCCTTGACCTGTTCCTGGATTAGTTATAACTCCAGCAAGAGCATACTCAACTTCCCATTCTGTCTCTGCTCCACCAGCAGCCCATGATATATCTAACGAACTATCTGTTGCTACTGCTTGTAAACCAGAAATCTCTGGACAGGATATGGCTGTTCTTGCAGTATAAGGTCCACCCCAAAGACTGAAATCTCCCATTCCACAATCATATCTTACATAAAATTGATACTCAGTATCAGACATCAAATTATCAATTAATGCAAAGTTTCCTAAAGATCCTGTTTCAGTAATACCACCAGCATCTCCTTGATTAAAAGGCGATGGTCCATAGTTAACTTCATAATTCACACTAGTATTTCCATTTGCATCCCAAATGAACTGTATTTCAAATGCAGATTGAGTGATAGGCGCAAAGTTTGAAGGAGAAGGACACGATTCAGCAGTTGTAAAAGTAATTGGACCTGCTGAAGCACTAATGTCAGTTCCGGGAGTACAAACTGCTCTAACATAAATATCATAAGTAGTGACACTACTTAGATTCATCAAGGTAAAAGGATTAGATGGAGCTGGAACAATCACACCACCAGTCCCTGCTGTATAAGGACTTACCCCATATTCAATTTCCCACTGCGTTTCTGCACCACCATTGGACCATGCAATTACTGCTTCATTAGCTGTAACATTTGAAGCGACAATATTAGTTACTACAGGACAAGTTGGACAGGAAGCATTTCCTGAGAAAATATTCATGGTTGAAACCTGGGCGATAGGGGATTCATAAACTAGTAACCCTTCTGAGTCTAGCAATCTAAAACCTCCATCTCCTTCAAATGCGGGAGCACGGTAATCAATTACAATAGATGACATATCATTTACCGCAATTTGATAAATTTCTGTATTGTCCATATTTGCAGGACCAGGATTCACTATGAGATATGTAGTGGTTACACCGTCTACAGTGACATCTACCCCTGTATTTGCAGCAAGGTTTGCACCACTATCCCAATCATTACCAAAAAAGTCTGTTAACTCTAACTGATAGTTACACTGTGCATGTGTTTCCATTGTCAGGGTTAAACAAAACATGGCAATCAAAAAAACATAAATTTGTTTCATAATAAAGTTTTAAGAATTTGTTTTGTAAGCTTTGAAAATAAGAATAATTTAAGATATCAACGATCAAAAAGTTAAGTTTTCGTTAAGTGGTAAAATTTAAGGATTAAAAAAGGGGCTACCTAAGTAACCCCTTTATGTAAAAAAGTAATTGGAAGTTTCCGCTATTCTTTTATAAATCTCAACGTCTGACTATTATTTCCACTATTAATTTTCAGCAAATACACACCAGAAGGTAAGTCTTGTACATCAACCTTTGGATCATCAGTTATTACAGTTTCACTTATTGATTGTCCTAACAAATTATAGATAGTTAATTTATTTATAGTCGTGTCAGTTTTGACAAATAAAGTCTGTGATACAGGATTAGGATAAATTACAAGTTCCGCTTTCGCGAAAGCGGTATTACTAGCTGTCCCGTCTATTGAAAAATTATCAACAAAGAAATCGATGTCTGCAGTATCACTTACCGTACCTCTAGATGACCAAAAAGCCAATTGCACCACACCAGAATATGCTGATAAACTGATTGATTCTTGTTGACCGGTATTACTTACACCGCTAGCAGCATTCCATGTAGCTAAATTATTCCATGTTGCACCATTATCATCAGTAATTAATAACTGGATTTCATCATCACTTCCAAAATTTGAAGCATTAGGACCAGCAAATTCTGTTAAAGCAACATCAAATTGTGCAACAAAATTATGACCTGGATTAGTTAAATCAAATGACGGAGAAACAAGCCAGTCATTATCTACTCCTGCATTATCATAAAGATTGATTCTTGCCGCTTGACCATTAGCCGATGAAGGATCATTTGCAAAATCATCAGCTACCCATGAACCATCTAATCCATTAGGGCCAGTTACTATATCTGTATCATTACCTTCAGACCAACAGTTTCCAGGAAAAGCTGTAAAATCATTTCCAGGAGCGATAGAAGAACCATATGGTAATGTAAAAATATCACATGGTGTGGTAAATGTTATAGGTCCTACCCATCCAGAAAAATCACCAGCTCCACAGTCAGATCTTACATACACATCATATGTACTCTCTGAACTTATACCATTCACCACTTGTGGATTAGTAGATGATAAGTTTTCAAATACTGCACCTGCTGTCCCTTGAGCTACTCCTACTGGCTGAACTTCTACTTGCCATACCGATGCCGTACCATTTTCAGTCCAACTTACAGTTGCGGCATTGGGACCAATGTTAGTCACCATCAATAAAGATGGATCTGGACACGATGGCGCCTCAGAAATCTCAAAATTATCAATTGCAAAATCTGTTTCAAAACTAGATCCACTTGTAACACGGAAGGTTATTTGAACCGTTTGACCTGCAAAATTTATAAGAGATACCTCTGATCTTAGGAATGGATTAACTTCTGCCGTTTGTTGTTGACCATTAAATGTAAATATCACCGTATCTGTAGTTCCATCGTTAACAATAACATCCACTTGTTGTATATCATCTCCAAATGCATGGTAATCAAACCCTAAATTAGGAATCGTTAACGGAGATAGATCTATTAAAGGAGAAACTAAATCTGCAACTCTTCCAGACGCTGCACTATTCGAGCCTTCAGAATACATGTAATTTCCTGTAGTTACAGTAGCACTTGGACCAGTACCTCCAGAAGCAGTAAGTGTTCCTGGTGCAACAACCCATCCTAATGAACTATTTACAGCTTTCCAACAATTATCTCTTACAAAGTAATCGGTAACAGCTGGGAATCCTGATGTAGTGGCTGTAAATGTTTCAAAATCTTCGGTATATGGAGCAATTAATGCATCACATTCTGTAGTAAAGGTTGCAGCGGCACTCCAGTCGCTTAAAGAACCAGAACCACAATCAGATCTTACGTAAACAACATACTCAGTTGCAGCTAGCAACATATCTTGAGTATAAGGATTTGTTGTAACAGCCGTTCCTGGTGAGGTAGGAACTCCATTAGGAGCTGGTAAAACAGCAATTTCCCAATTTGACGATGTTCCATTTTCTAACCAAGCAATCTCTACTGAGGAATTAGTTGTATTAGAAGTGGTTACTGCCGAAGGTGCAGGACATGCTGGAGCAACTTCATAAGTAACATCATCAATATACATCGCATCAAAAGTTCCATTTGGTATAAATTTAAAAGCTATGAAACCACCTACCGTTGTTAATGAATTGAAATAAACAATTTGCTCTTGGTAAGTATCATCTGGCAAATCTGAATCAGTGAAGGTTCTTAAAGATGTAAAGGTAGTCGCATCATTAGGATCTGTCATTGTACCTACTTCCAGCGAGCCGTTATCTCTGTCATAAGCTTGGAAAGAAACTTGTTTATCGCTTGATAAATCAGAAAACTCAGGTAAGATATAAATTATATCAGTAGGTAAAGAAGAACCAGAATACATATAAATGTGTTGAGAACCTGAATTAGCGACTAAATCATCTACTTGTACTAAAGCTCCAGTTCCACCATTAATAATGTTAGAATCACAATTATTAAGACTACCTAATGAGTCTGATTCATAATCTGTTGTATAAACTGCTGTCAAAGGACCACAACGCGTTCTGAAAGTCGCTGGACCAGAATATACACTCTCATCACCAACTCCACAAACAGCGCTTACGTAGTATTCATAAACGGTATCTGGTAACAAACCTGTTACATCTTGAGAATTAGTTGCAGGATTGATAACAGTACCTTGATTAGTTCCAGGCATAGTAATTACTCCTACTTCGGCATATTCGACGATCCATTCTGTTGCAGCTGGAGCATTGTTCTCTGTCCATGATAAAGTCGCACCATCAACAGTGAAGTTAGATGCTGTTAACGCAGTAGGTTCAAAACAAGTAGGTACTGGACCACAACTATATCTCGCCTCCCAACCAGCACGTGTTACAGAGCCATCAGAGTCAAATCTAACTGTTATAGCTCCGTCTGGATTTGTAGCTCTAAATAAAGCCGGAGTTTCTAGGTCTAGAGCAAATGGTGTAGCATTCACATCTGTTCCATCAAATACATCTAATGTATCACAACAGCTTTCTAAATCCACAAGAATAAAGTCTAGGGTTACAATGTCACCTACATTCTCAGGAAAATAAGTTATCGTATAATTTTCGTTATTTTGATAAGCGCCAGTAGGTCCACCTGTATCATAAATACGATCTCCACAAGCTGCGATAGTAGAAAACGCAAACGGACCTGCATAAAGACTTGTTGTTCCTGATCCACAATCTGCTCTTACATAGAATTCATAAGCTGTACCACTAGATAAGTTAGTTGCAGTATATGGATTTGAAGTTGCCATATTTGTAGGTGTTCCAGTAGGAGTAGTTCCTGCAGGTACAATTTCAATATCCCATGCAGTCTCTCCACTTCCTCCTGAAGTCCAAGACAAATCTGCTGTGGTAGCAGTTTCATTTGCTACGCCCAAAGCACTAGCTTCTAAACAAGTCGGTGCTGGAGCACAAGTATATTGAGCTACCCATCCATCTCTCACAACTGATCCATCAGAAGTGAAAGAAAGCGTAATAGCTCCGTCAGGATTAGTTGCCCTGAATAGACCAGGAGTTTCTAAATCGGTTGTGAAAGGAGTAGCAGTATTGTCTAGTCCGTCAAAAAGTTGTAATGTATCACAACAGCTTTCAAGATCTACAGAAATGAAGTTTAATGTTACTACTTCACCAGGTGTACTTGGTAAATATGTGATTGTATAAGACTCATTGTTAGTATATTGACCGTTTGCACCACCGGTGTCATAAATTGTGTCACCACATGAAGGAAGCGTACTAAAACTAAAAGGACCAGCCCACAAACTTTCATCTCCTACAGAACATACTGCTCTAACATAAAACTCATAATCTGAACCACTCATTAGGTTTGTTGCACTATAAGGATTTGTAGTAACACCAGTCTCTGTAGGAACACCAGTCGGAGTCGTTCCAGCTGTTATCAATTCGATATCCCATACAGTTTCCACATCTCCATTGGTCCAGCCTAAAACGGCACTTGTATCTGTAACAGTTGTAGCTGTTAAACTTCTAGGAGCAGCACAAGATGGAGCTTCATCTATAACAACATTATCAATCGCAATGTCAGAAGAAAAACCATCACCTCTAGTCGCTCTAAAGATTATTTGAAACGTCTGTCCTGCGTAAGCAGAAAGAGGTATGTTAATATTAATAAATGGATCAGTTACTGCTGCTTGTTGTGCACCAGTCAAAGTGCCCACAACGGTTTCAACACCACCAGCTCTTACTAAGATTTCCAAAGACCCTATATTAGCTCCAGCCATATGGTAATCAAAACTTACAGAAGGAACAGTAAGCATACTTGAGTCAAACAATGGCGTTCTTAAATCAGCGATGTCACCATCATTTCCACTACCATCTGCATAAAAGTAATTACCTGTTGTTACGGTAGGATCTGGTCCTGTACCATTATTTCCTGTGAAGGCACCACTAGCTATCGCCCAGAAGTAATTATTATTTACAGCTGAATAACAGTTTTCTCTTTCAAAAGCATCTGCTATTCCAGGAAAGTTGGTTGTAAGTGGAGTAAAGCCATTTTCAAAATCTTCAGAATAAGGCGCTACAAATGCATCACATTGAGTCGTTCCACTTATAGGACCTACTTGAAGACTTTCATCTCCTACTCCACAAACACCTGTAATATAAAAATCATATGTAGTGTTTTGAGTTAGTCCAGAAACACTGAATGGATTAGTCATTGCATTAACAACCGTTCCTGTTCCAGGTACAAAGCCTGGTGAACCGTATTCAATATTCCATTCTGTTTCACTACCACCTAGTGTCCATGATAAGTCTATTGAAGTATTAGTAGATCCTTCAACTGCAAAATCTGTTATGACCGGACAAGTAGGAGGAGCTGCACAAGTAACGTTTGCTATAAAACCATCTCTTTGTACACTTCCGTCTGATTCAAACACAAAAGTCAAACAACCAGAAGGCAAGCTACCTATTAGAAGTTCACCTACTAGATCACCAGTACCAGATGTTGTGTCCCAACACCATTCTGTCCCACCACCAGGTGGGTTAATAGTTGGTGAGGAAGTATCAGGACCGTTATAAACAGTTAAACCATCAAAACAACCAGTTCCAGAATCCTCTAGCATAAATTCAATAAAGTCCACATAAACCACATCACCAGCATTATCTGGACATACGGTATAGGTAATATTCTCATTTGCAGAATAGCTACCAGTGGTACCACCACTATCAACTAATTGATCGCCGTTACAGTAATCTGCAGGAGTTAATACAGTATCGCAAACAGGCGTAGATCTATCCATAGGTCCACAAACTGCTGTCACACAAAATTCATAAGTTGTTCCAGACAGTAAGCCAGTAATGGTTGTCGGAATCGTTAAAGTAGTAACTGTTGTACCAGCACCAGGCGTTAATGGTGCAGCACCATATTCTATTTCCCATTCTGTTTCAGAACTTCCAGCTACCCAGTTAACATCTACACTTGTCTGACTAATATTTGAAAATGAAACTCCAGTAATATTAGGGCAAGATTGTAACGTTGAGGCTGTGTAAGGACCTGACCAACTACTAAAATCTCCCATTCCACAATCATATCTTACATAAAAAGAATATTCTGTATTGGATGTTAATCCTGTTATCTGGGCAAAATTACCAAAGAAACCAGGAACAGTCTGACCACCTGGATCACCCTGATTAAAAGGTGCAACACCATAATTAACTTCATAATTTGTACTTGGATTGCTATTTGCATCCCATATAAAGCTAATTGATGATGCTGTATTTGTATCTGGTGCAAAAACTCCTGGAGCAGGGCAAGAAGGTGTTGTCGTAATTGAAATTGGACCTTGATTACTACTGATATCACCCATTCCACAATCTGCACGAACGTACACATCATAAACTGTTTCAGACATTAATCCATTAATTGTCCAAGGATTTGAAGTTGCATTATCAGTTGTTCCTGAACCTGGTGTAAAACCTACTGGACCGTATTCTACTTCCCATGCAGTTTCAGCACCTGTCGCAGTCCAACCTATTTCAGCACTATTTGCTGTTATCGCATTAGAAGTAAGCATTGTCACAGCAAAACATGTAGGACAAGTTGCTGTACCTACAAAGATATCCATCATTGAAGCTTGATTTATAGGAGAACTATAAACTTCAATACCTTCAGAATCTAATAATCTAAAACTACCATCGCCAGGAAAGAATGTTGATCTATAATCTATACTTATAGCATCTCCATCGTTTACGGTCACCGTATAGTTTTCAACAACAGGCATATTTGCAACCGAAGATGGATTTAAAATCAAATATGTTGTTGTCACACCTGCAACTGTTACGTCCACGCCGGTATTAGATGCGAGATTATCTCCAGAATCCCAATCGTTCCCAAAGCTATCCGTCAATTCTAGTGTGTAATCACATTGCGCCGTCGCAATTGAAGTGACTATAAACACTATAAATAGTAGTAGTAGTTTTTTCATTTTATTTTACGAATTATATTTTAGTTGACCAATATAATATTAATGTATCAATTAACTAAATAATTGTGAACACAACTTTATCAAACAATTAAGATTTAACAGTTATCGCTTTCGCGAAAGCGAACACAAAAAAAAGCCCTATCATATCGATAAGGCTTTCATAAACTTTATATGTAAGGAGACTAGAATTTTTCTATCACTTCCTGACTCACACCTGTATTAGAAAAACCTCCATCATGGAAAAGGTTTTGCATGGTTACTTTCTTAGTATAATCAGAGAAAAGTGTAATTGTATATTCTGCACAATCTTGAGCTGTGGCATTTCCTAAAGGACTCATTTTTTCGGCATAGCTTAAGAAGCCATCAAATCCCTTTACACCGCTTCCTGCAGTTGTAGGTGTAGGCGATTGTGAAATCGTATTTACTCTTACTTTCTTATCCTTTCCAAAAAAGTATCCAAAACTGCGAGCGATAGACTCTAGATAAGCCTTATTGTCTGCCATGTCATTGTAATCTGGAAATGTACGTTGCGCAGCCATGTAAGTAAGAGCTACAATGCTACCCCATTCATTCATGGCGTCATTTTTATGCAAAGTTTGCATTACTTTGTGAAAAGATACTGCACTAACATCCCAGCCTTTTTCTGTGTATTTATAATTTTGATCTGTATAATGATTTCCTTTACGCACATTTACACTCATACCTATGGAATGAAGTACAAAGTCTAATTTACCTCCTAGAATTTCAACAGATTTAGTAACTAAATTTTCTAGATCTTCAATACTCGTAGCATCTGCTGGGATAATTTCACTTCCAGTTTTCTTTGCAAGTTCATTAATTTGCCCCATACGCATGGCAACGGGCGCATTAGTAAGAACAAATGTAGCTCCTTCTTCATGAGCTAATTGAGCTGTTTTCCAAGCTATTGAATTTTCATCTAACGCTCCAAGAATAATTCCGCGTTTTCCTTTTAAAAGATTGTAGGCCATAGTTATTGATTAGATCGCAAATATATAAAACTAATTGAGTAGCGCACGGGCATTTTCTCTTGCAGCATTTGAAATTTCTCCACCACTAAGCATTTGAGCTATTTCTTCTAGACGTGCAGCTGGATCTAAACGCTCAATGCTGGTATAAGTTTTATCTTCACTTGATGATTTTTTCACAATGAGGTGATCTTTTCCTGCAGCAGCTATTTGTGGTAGATGTGTTATCGCCATAACTTGCATTTCACGACTCATGAATTTCATTATTTGCGCCATTTGAGTTGCAATAGCGCCGCTTACTCCTGTATCAATTTCATCAAATATGATAGTAGGTAATTTTTTACACCTAGAAAGAATTGATTTAATAGCAAGCATAAGTCTAGAAAGCTCTCCACCAGAAGCAGCTTTATCTAGTGCGAGTAGCTGTGAGCCTCTATTTGCAGTAAAAACAAACTGTATATCATCTACTCCTACAGGCCCAAACGTGTCAAGAGGACTTAATTCTACTCTAAATTGAGCATCAGGCATTCCTAATTCTTTGACAATATTTACTACTTCTCGTTCTAAACTATTTTTATGAGCAACCCTTATTTCTGTAATGGACTTACCTAATTTTAGAAGGTTTAACCTTGCCTCTTCTATTATAGCTTGCTGCTTTTTAATTTTTTTATCTAGTCCCTGAGATTCAAAAGCTTTATCAGCTAACTCATCTCGTATCTGTATCAATTTATGAACTTCATCAACTTGATGTTTTCTATATAAATTTTCTAAAAGATTAAGAATATCATTAATTTGATTAAGCCTTTCAGGATCTGGTTCTATAGCATCCATCTCATGAACAACCTCTTGATAAACATCTTCTAACTCTATTACAATTGATGAGATACGATCTTTGAGCGTTCCATAATTTTTAGAATAACTACTTATAGAATGAAATCTATTTTGAAGATGTCGCAATTGATCCAGAATACCTTGATCATCACTTGAAATCACAGCATCAAACTCGGTAAGAACTTCTGTTATACCTTCTACATTACTTAACTGCTCGTTCTCTTCTTCTAGCTCTATCTGATTTACTTGACCTAAATTAGCTTCTTCTAATTCTTGGAGTAAAAAGTTATTGTAATCGATCTCTTTAGAAAATTCAACTCCTTTTAATTCAAGAATCTTGAGCTCTTTTTGAGCCAATTTAAAAACAGTTAATTCCTCTTGATACTTTTGCAGGTAAGTAGCAAATGAATCTTTTTCCTCCTTTGTTGCCTCTAAGACAAAAGAATTTAATACATCAATTTGAAAAATGTCTTTTGCAAGTTGTAAGGTCTGATGTTGAGAGTGTATATCAATTAATCTAGCTCCTATACGATTCATTACCTGTAAATTAATAGGAGTATCATTTATAAAAGCCCTACTCTTTCCAGAGGGAAGTATCTCTCTTCTTAAAATGCTGAGATGCTCATAATCTAGATCTGATTCTTTAAATAAATTTTCTAAACCAAGTTTGGTCACATCAAATTGCGCCTCTACAATACATTTGCGCGAGGTATCTCTTATCGCGCTCAGATCTGCACGATTTCCTAAAATAAGACCTAAAGCTCCCAAAAGTATAGATTTACCAGCTCCAGTTTCACCTGTAATCATGGTTAAGCCTGTCTCTAGCTCTAATTCTAAAGAATCGATAAGGGCAAAATTCTCTATTTGAATATGTTTAAGCAAATTATAAAAGCTAATGTGAGTGAATACGAATTGCTATACTTGTCTGTGTCTATATTTACACCTTAATATTGCGCCATTTAGACGATTGATTAGGGGCAAGTTTTTGCAATGTGTTTTTAAGTTCTCTAATATCAATAGCAGGCCCAGATGAATAAATACTCATGATTTCATCTGCCTTAGCATCAAAAAATGTACGTTGCAGTAAACTATTAGGTCTGCGATTATTTAATTCTTCCAGCTGCTGGATATAATTTTTAAGGATAATTTTTCCAGCCTTAGGGTCTTTGGCAAATGTATCGAGGCCTTTAAGGTGATAAAAATACATTACCTCTCTATATTCCTTATACGTTTCAGAGAGCATATCGTCATTTAATCTAAATCTAGAAATCAAACCATCACTAGGTTTCCATCCTGCTACACCTTGAGTTCCTTGTGCAAGATTTACGATATTCTGTGCTTCTTCATGAAAAGCTTGCCCACCTCGCAGTTCAAAAGTATCTGCGTCGATTCCAAGTATGGTGTATACATAAAATGAAATTAAAGAGATTAAATTACTTTCAAATTGATTTTTATTATAAAAAAACGGTGCATACTCTACGTACTCAAATGCAATTTCATTGTCTTTATAATTAAAAATAGGTGATGTATAAGAGGAATTAAAAACTGGACGCGATGCAGATAGTTGAAAATTACCTTTGAAGCGATCGTTATCAAAACTAGTCACTACAAAAACTAGAGATGCGTTAATCTTTTCTTCATCACTATATTTTTGATCTGTCCATTTTGTATTATTTAAAAACTCCTGCATAGAAGTCTCTAGAGTTTTAAAAATACTTTGGTCTGGTTGTGCTACGTTTTGAGCATTAACCTGAACTGTAAAATTAAATTCTTGAGCCTGCATCCCACATATGGACAAAATGGCTACTAGAATACTATAAAACTCTTTTGATAATTTCATGAACTATGTCTTTTGCTACTTCTGATTTTGGTTTAGTTTCAAAATCAAAAACGTTTTTTTCTCTGTCAATGATACTTATTTTATTAGTATCTACCCCAAAACCTGCACCTTTATCTCTCATTGAATTCAAAACTAACAAATCAGTATTTTTCTTTTCCGCTTTCGCGAAAGCGTGCTCTAATTCATTTTCTGTTTCAAGGGCAAAACCCACTATAAAAGGCTTATTATCGAGTGATCCTACGCTTGCAAGGATATCTGGATTTTTGACTAACTCTATCTGTAACGTATCAGACTTCTTTTTTATTTTCTGCTCTACTGGATTTGCTGGTCTATAATCAGCGACCGCCGCGCTAAAGATAGCAATATCTACCTGGGCTATTTTATCATGAACTACATCATACATTTGCTGCGCACTCTTTACATCTATCCTATTGATAAGATGATGATCTACTTTTACAGCACTAGGACCCATTACTAGAAAAACATGAGCACCTTGTTGTGCCATTTCTAATGCCAGTGCGGCTCCCATTTTACCACTGCTGTGATTACCTATAAATCTTACAGGGTCAATGGCCTCATAAGTAGGACCTGCTGTTATTAAACAAGTTTTATCATGCAATAAATGCTTGTTTTGTAAATCCTTTTCTATAAAGCTAATAATCTCTTCAGGTTCTGCCATGCGGCCTTTTCCAGATAAGCCACTGGCTAGCTCGCCTTCTCCAGCTGGAATCATTAAATTACCGTAAGCAGCTAATTTATCAAAGTTTATTGTTGTAGATGGGTGCTTGTACATATCCAGATCCATAGCTGGCGCAAAATAAACGGGACATTTAGCACTGCAATAAGTAGCAAGTAATAAATTATCTATATTACCATTTACCATTTTACTCATGGTGTTTGCTGTCGCTGGTGCTATAATCATTAAATCTGCCCAAAGTCCTAAATCTACATGATTATTCCAGGTATCGTTCTCGTCATCTTCATTTGTAAAATGAGTCAGTACTGGATTTTTTGATAGTGTTGATAAAGTGAGTGGTGTGACAAAATCTCTTGCAGACGGAGTCATAATAACTTTAACAGCAGCGCCCGCTTTAATAAGCAGGCGCACTATAAAGGTCGATTTGTAAGCAGCAATACCGCCAGTTACACCTAGCAATACCTTTTTACCACTTAAAACTGATGTCATGTGATTTGAATTACTCTTCAGTACTTCCTGTATCTCTATGATAAATCTTTCCTTGTAACCATTCTTCTATAGCAATAGCAGCTGGTTTAGGTAAACGCTCATAAAACTTAGAAACTTCAATTTGTTCCTTATTTTCAAAGATCTCTTCTAGGGAATCGTTGTAAGTAGCAAACTCTTCTAACTTTTCAATAAGTTCTTCTTTTACGTCTGTATTAATTTGCTCTGCACGTTTTGCAATTATAGAAATGGCTTCGTACATATTACCAGTCGGAGCAGTAAGCGCGTCTCTATTGTAGGTAATCGTCGTATTAGAAGCTGTTAGATTTTTAGTATCCATTATTATTTACTTGTGTTTTGAGAATTGTATTCTTCTATTTTTTCCATTATCTCGTCAGCATCTTCTTTGTATTCACTGTTAGGATAACGTTTTGCAAAGATATCATAATATTCTTTATCCTTTGCAAGTCTTTCTGGAACTAACTGTGCAAAACTATTAATCGCATATTGATATTGAGAATCTAGAAAATAAAACTGAGCATCATCTTGATAATCTGATCCCGGATGATCAAGTATAAAATTTTCAAACGCACTTATTGCGTTTATATAACCACCTCTAAAATTTCCAAAATGATGGTACTGCTTTGCAATTTCATATGCCTTTTTGTCTAATTTATCACGCAACTCTTCTACCATCAAGTTGGCTTCGTTCACATAATCTCCAGATGGGTATACATTAATGTATTCTTGCAATTTAGTCAATGCAATATTAGTATCTGTCTGATCCTTTGAATACACAGGTGACATTTGGTAATGACTCTTTGCAGCCATGAATAATGCTAGTTGAGCATTAGGATTTGTAGGGTGTGACGTGATAAAACGCTCATATTGATATGCACTATTAATATAACTCTCATCTTCATACAAAGCTTTTGCATATTTGATAGCCATATCGGCTGCACTATCAGTACCTCTATAAACAGGAATAATTTGTTCAAATAAAGCTAGAGACTTACCATATTTACCCTTTGCCATTAAGGTATCAATCATCGCAACTTTTTCTAGATTATCTTCAGACTTTAAAGCTTTTTGATAAGAGCCACAGCTAGCAAGGGTTGCAACAATAATAATGACTATAATTAGGTTCTTCATAAACAATTTTAATGAGATGCAAAGGTAACTTTTTCTAGGTAATAAGAAAGTTAGTTCACACTCCTTAACGCAATGATTTTAATTCTCGTATTGATCAAGAAAAGTTTTTAAACGTTCGTTTAAATTTTGATCAACGGTAACCACGGAGGGTTAAGTTTGACCCGCCGTAGGGGGAATCTTTCCTCATTTTCGAA
>CAZBCH010000323.1:0-5045 GCA_964490235.1 uncultured Flavobacteriaceae bacterium
TTGGGGTAAAATACAATCGGCATCTGTAGTGATAATGTGGTTGTGTGAACTGTGTTCTATTGCTTGAGAAATGCCATCTTTCTTACCGCTTACAGATTTTACCTTACGATCCAGAAGGTAAATTGAGATATCAATATTTTCTTTTTTAAACTGTTCTAGTATTGCAAGACTTCCATCGGTAGAATGGTCATTAACAAATATCCATTCCACAAAATTCATATCGTAATCGAGCCTTTTAATGCTAGATAATAGCAATGGCAGATTGTTTTGCTCGTTTCTGTAATTTACGATTACTGTGAAAGGAAGTTGTTTCTCAGTATTTTTTATTCGAGTGTTAGGATAGGTAAGTAGTTCTTTGGACAACAAAAGAATTACAAGGGCATAACCGCAAACGATCGTTAAAAATAACCAACTCATGTAGTTGCTATTTTTAATTTCTGAAACGGTAAAATGACGCATCCTAGAACCGTGGGGAAAATAGAATTAGAAATCCAGATAATTGTTGTTGCCACAAGAATGGATTCGGCATTATAAAGACTTCCATTAAAGATGTAAGAGGCAACAGTCCATTTTAAAGCGATATCAAAGATTTGAATTACAGGAATAATAGAAATTAGAAGGTAATATATCGTGATATTTCTTATTATTATAAAAAGCGATGCTTCATAATCTAGTAGAACGAGTATAATAAGCCAGTTGCTGGCAAAAAGTAAATATCTTAAGAATGAGTATAGAAATATTTTAATCCATTGCTTTGCGCTTAGAACATTTGATTTCCATTTTTTTGATATCCATAGATAAGTGATTAGTGCAAGTAAAAATAGTGACACAGCACAGAAAATAACTAGAAAAATACTGTCCAGCGATTGATTTTCTAGATAAAAAAGGATTCCTATTATTCCTAAAATGCTAGTTATAGACATTTGCGCAAAATTTCCTAAATAAACGCTACTTAACACCTTTTTTCTGAGTTCTTTTTTGAAAAATGTACTTTTTAAAACAAATTCACCAGCTCTAAATGGTGTGATAAAACTGGCAGCTTGAGCGGTAAGATTTTGTAGCACGCTTTCGCGAAAGCGTAACTTATAAAAATTATATAGTAAATATTGCCACTTTTTAGACTCTACTAACCAGCTAGTCAAACTTATTGTCAGAAGTACAGGAATAGAGAACCATGGTAATTTAAAAAGTAAATCAGATAGTGTCTCAAGGCTTATCGGTCGGTCGGTCCATTGATTATATAGAAGGTAGATGCACAGAGCAATGATGCACATTTTTAATAATGGACCAAAGAATTGCTTAGATTTGTGAAGCGCGACAGACATGTGCGAAAAATACAACAATTGGCAAAAGAAAAAATCATTCTAGGTATAGATCCTGGTACAGCTATCATGGGTTTTGGTATTATTCATGTAAAAGGTAGTAAGATGCATTTTATACAAATGAATGAACTGGATATGAGAAAAATCACAGATCCATATACTAAATTGAGACGTATTTTTGAAAGAACCATAGAGTTAATAGATACATACCATCCTGATGAAATTGCATTAGAGGCACCGTTTTTTGGTAAAAATGTGCAGTCCATGCTTAAACTAGGACGAGCGCAAGGTGTTGCGATGGCAGCAGGATTATCTAGAGATATTCCAGTCTTTGAGTATGCACCATTAAAAATTAAACAATCTATAACAGGTAAAGGAAGAGCGAGTAAAGAACAAGTTGCAAAAATGTTACAAAGCCTTCTAGGGATTAAAGAATTGCCTAAAAATCTTGATATGACTGATGGTCTTGCCGCGGCGGTTTGTCATTTTTATAATAGTGGAAAGGTTACTATTGGTAAAAATTATACCGGTTGGGCATCATTTGTGAAGCAAAATGAGAAACGGATTAAAAAATAAAGAATGCTTAAGTTTTTTTATATAGTTGCTATTTGTCTTTTGATTGTCCCTGCAAACATGCTTGCGCAGGAAAAAGAATCAAAGGAAAAGGGTATTCCTGAATTGCTGAAAAGTTATAATAAAAGAACAGTGCCTTATATATCTGTACAGATGTTGAAAATGGAGTATGAGGATTATATAATTTTAGATACACGTAAAAAAGAGGAGTACGAGGTGAGTCATCTACCTAACGCTATTTGGGTAGGAGAGAAGTTTAAACCAGAGAGAGTTTCTGGAATTAATAAAGAAGATAAGGTTGTAGTTTACTGTAGTGTAGGGATTAGATCAGAATCTTATGGTGAAGAATTGATTAGAAATGGATTTGATAAAGTTTATAATTTATATGGTAGTATTTTTTCTTGGAAAGATGCAGGATATCAAATAGTAGATACAGAAAATAAACCAACAGAAAAAGTTCATGTATTTGGGAAAATATGGGCAAAGTATCTCAAAACAGGTGAGAAAGTATTTTAATGACCTCTTGTGGAGATAGTCAACTCATACAGTTGCGATGGTGATAAAGCCTCATCTTGTCCCAGTTTTATTTGTGTAGCTTCAGAAGAAATATAATAAATCTCTGTATCGTTTATACGCTTTGCAAAAGTTATTCCTTCTACTTGAGCGCCACCTTTTATAGGCAGTTCTCGCTTTTCAATAAAAGTAAAGTTCCCTAATTCATAATTAATCTCATAGATAAACGCCTCTAGACTACTATTATATCCAGAAAGAACCACTTTGTTTTTACCATTGAAAGTAGCTCCGGTAATTAATCCCTTAACGTTAAATTCGCTCACTTTCTGCGCTTTTTGAAGGGATTGATTCTTATCAATTTTATAGATGACAGTAGTTTGTTTTTTCCAGTCTTTAGAAAAAACAAATAATTCATTCTCTATGGCTACGATAGATTCGGCATCATAAGGATGATCTTGATTGCCTTTTTTAAAGTTAAATTGATCTGGATATGAAATTTGCAGCTTTTCTACTGGTGCGTTTTCATCATTAAGATCTTTAATAGCAATTTTATAAATTGTAAGATCTTTACGATTTCCATAATTATTGCCTAAATCTGCAATATATACGTGCGTATCATCTTTAGTAATATCTTCCCAATCAACGGCATTCATGTTTTTATAAGTTTTGCCGTAAAGAAGTTGGCCTTGTTGATCTAAAAAATACAAGCTAGGTAAGTCACCGCTATCATTATGAGTAATAATATAATCATCTATAATCTCAAGACCAGATGTCTCAGTGAGTTGAGGATGTAATGTTGCTACAGTTTTTAAATTAAAATCACTTTGGTGACTTGTAATTATTTTTCCAGCGGGAGTTTTGCAAGAAGTAATCCAGCAAAGAACAAATAGCCAGAACCACTGTTTCATGATTTTAAATAAAATATATTCTACTGCTATAGGTAGAAAATGTAACCTACGTTGAACCACCAGATCCAGTCGTTTGCTCTATTATTTACGTTATTAGGACTTAATCCATCAACGTAATTACTTCCTGTATAATAGTGCCATTTTGAAGATATTAAAATATCACTTAAAGGACCTACTTTATAACGTAATCCTATATCGCCTACAAGAGCTATTGCACTACCTTGAGAAGTGTCTATGCGATCAATAAATGTTGGGAAAGTTGTCACGGGATTTCCTAATGGACCTAATGTGCTAGTGGCTTCTGGTCTATAGCTCACATAGTGAGCACCTAGGCCTAAATATGGAGCGATTTTTTTACCGCCAGTTTGAAAATCTCTTATGCTCCAAGGAAACCATTCTAAATGTGCTCCAGCTTCAAAGACTTTTGCTTTTCCTTGCATAGATCTAAGTTGTAAACCACCTAAAGAAGGTTTTTCAGCTTCAGGACCTAAATGATTTAAGGTTGTAACGTGATAGGAAATTTCACTTCTAATTTTAAAGTGGTCATTCCAGTAAGTATCAGCAGAGTAACAATCACAATCTGCTCGATAAGCAAAATTTATGTAATGAACTAGTCCTACACCTATACCTACATTTCCAGAGTTAGTATCCCAGTCATAGCGTTCTCCATAATCACTTTGAAAAGCCACTGGACCTGTAATAAAACCTAACTCATGTGAAAAACCTAATTGAGCATTGCAAAGGTTACTCATAACAAGGACTACAAGTAGTGTACTAACATATTTAAATGGATGTATCATCAATATATATCTAAGTGATCGCAACAAATATAACAAAATGTAATTCATACAACTATAATAATTATTTGATTATAAAAACAGTATTAGATGTATAGCTTATTAATACCTTAAAGCGTTGTTTAACAATTCTTATAAAGACATAAAAAAATGGTAAAAAAAAAGAAGGCTAACGCGATAATATTATATTTGCAACCTTAAACGAAAACGTTTTCTTAAAGAAACAAATTACAGATAATGGAAAAAAACATCCAAAGTTTTATCGATTTGATAAAAAAGAAAAACCCTAATGAACCAGAATTCATTCAGGCAGTGGAAGAAGTAGCTGAAGCCGTTATACCTTTCATAGAAGAAAATAAAAAATATCAGTCTGACAAACTTTTAGAAAGAATGGCAGAGCCAGAGCGTGTAACAATGTTCCGTGTGCCATGGACTGATGATAATGGTGAAGTTCATGTTAATAGAGGTTACCGTATTCAAATGAATAGCGCTATAGGTCCTTACAAAGGAGGTTTAAGATTCCATCCTTCTGTAAATCTGAGCATATTAAAGTTTCTAGCATTTGAACAAGTATTCAAAAACAGTTTAACCACATTACCTATGGGTGGTGGAAAAGGAGGATCTGACTTTGACCCAAAAGGGAAATCAGATCGTGAGGTTATGCGTTTTTGTCAATCATTCATGGTAGAATTACAACGAGTTATAGGTGCAGATACTGACGTACCGGCTGGAGATATAGGAGTAGGAGGATGTGAGATAGGTTACCTGTTTGGTTACTACAAAAAGTTGAGAAACGAATTTACTGGTATTCTAACTGGTAAAGGTCGTTCTTACGGTGGTTCTTTAATACGTCCAGAGGCAACAGGTTACGGTAACGTATACTTTGCACAAAATATGTTGAAGACTAGAGGTGAGGAAATCAAAGGAAAAAC
>CAZBCH010000324.1:0-6412 GCA_964490235.1 uncultured Flavobacteriaceae bacterium
TATTATCAAACGAGCTGCTGTAATTCTCGCTTTTATAGCTGTTCCTATTCTTATTTCTCAAATCATTACCCTTTATACCCTTGAAATATATAAAGGTGGAGGAACCAAAGTAGTTATTGTACAACCTAATATAGATCCATACAGCGAGAAATATTATATTACCAATGATAGTATCGTGAGCCATATTACTAGTCTTGCCTTACCATTAATAGATCAATCTACCGACTTAATTATTACGCCAGAGACTGTTCTGGCAGATAATATCAAATTAACAAAATTAGATAGGTTAGAATATAATCGGGCTGTAAACCAGCTGCGATTATCGTTGTTAGATTTCCCTTCTATCAATTATTTAGGTGGTGTTTCTATTACAGAAATAGTAAGAGATAGCGCACAAATAACTCCACAGACTAATCTTTATCGTGATGGAAAGACGTTATATAACGATTACAACTCTGCCATGTTTCTCAAAGCGGGAGATTCTTTAAAAGTCTACCATAAATCAAAACTAGTGGTAGGTGTAGAGAATTTCCCTTACAAAAGTATTTTGAAGCCTATTTTAGGCAATGCAATGTTAGATCTAGGTGGTACTGTTTCTACCAAAACCGTTCAAGAAGATCGAGCTGTTTTTGAAATGGACAATAGTGATAAAGTGGCTCCAGTTATTTGTTACGAATCAGTTTATGGAGAATATGTAACAGATTATGTAAAAAATGGCGCAACATTTCTTGCTATAATTACTAATGATGCCTGGTGGGGAAATACCCAAGGTCACAAGCAACATTTAAGTCTTGCAAGATTACGTGCCATAGAAAATAGAAGGTGGATCGCACGTAGTGCAAATACTGGAATCAGCGCAATTATCGATCACAGAGGACATATAATAGAGTCATTGGGTTACGAAGAAGAAGGAGCTATTAAAGGTACTATTAGACCTCGATCAGAACTAACTTTCTACTCTACTCATGGAGATTATATTGCAAGAATAGCTAGCTTGATGGGATTATTTGTATTGCTTTTCAGTGTACTTAGAAGAGGAAAAATGAAACGTAAGTAGCACTACGTTTCCTATTACATGAAATTATTGTCCCTTAAAAAAAACGATGGTACTTAAGGTTTTTACGATAATTCTCATATCTAGAAAAATACTGCGCTTTTTAATGTAGAAAAGATCGTATTGTAGCTTTCTTAAGTGATCTGCATCGGTAACACCATATTTTGTTTTTACCTGCGCCCAACCTGTTAATCCAGGTTTTACCACATGACGTGTTTCATAAAAGGGAATCTTTTCTGAAAGTTTTTCTACAAATACTTCTCGCTCTGGCCGTGGTCCGATAACACTCATCTCACCTTTTAAGATGTTCCAAAATTGAGGGAACTCGTCAATTCTAGTAGCTCGTAAGAATTTACCAAATTTAGTGATACGCGCATCGTTTTTAATGGCAAATTGCGCTCCTAACTTTTCGGCATCGCTCACCATTGTTCTAAATTTTACAATCTTGAAAATTTTTCTATTCAAACCTACTCTTTCCTGCAAGTAAAATAACCGACCACGATTAGCACATAAATTACCAATTAAAACAAATGGAATTATTAATAAACAAAACAGAAGTCCTACTACAGAGGCCGCAATGTCAAATGCACGATGATACACTTTGTACAATCTGTTTTGATTATTACGTGCAAATGGAAAATACTTATAAAAATCCTTTCCTACATATTGAACAGGAATTCTATCAGTCATTTCTTCATATACCTGTGTGTACTCTCTTACAGAATAGCCGCCTTCTACTAATTCAATAAGCCAGCGATACAAATTTGAAGTGATACCTTCTACTTCATTACTTGCAACGACTACTTCTGTAATATCTCTAGATTCAAATAACTTATGAGCATCATTTATAGATAACTCTTTTATACCTACAAAGTGCCCAGTTGCTACGGCAGGACCTGTATTTATATAACCTTTGATATCATAATTAGGATCTACATCCTGAAGCGATTGAGCAACCATAGCTGCCTCACTAGCATCAACAATAAGGATACTGTTTTTATTAAATCTAGAACTAGCAAATAGCTTTATATAAATGGCTCTCCATATTAGTAATGGTAAAGTAACTGCAAGGTAAAAGTATAATATCTGTATACGGTTATCTGGTAATTCTGGTGTGAAAAATGGAGTGAGTAAGTAAAATAAGCATGTAATGGAGCCTACAGTGATAGCACTTTTAAGTGAGCCTGTAATTCTACTTGCTCTTTGAAGATTATACAGTTCAAAAACCGTTGCAAAAAAAAGTAAATAGAAGGCGAGAATTACCGACCACATCCACTGACCTCGGTTAATCGCAAAGTATTCTAATCCAAATATGATCCCAACTAATTCTAAAGATGCTAAAACTACACAAACATCAATGATACGTAATAGTATCTTGCGTTCAGACATCTCAAAATGTATAGATTTGGACACTACAAAATTAATTTAAGACCGTAAATATACACCTTAAGATTGTAGTAAGGCATTCCATTTGTGACGAACTGTACTCCATGAATAAAAAGTTGCCGTCTCTCTACCTTTTTTTATAATCTCCTGACTATGTTTAGGTTGACTTATCAACTCATCAATAGCACAGACCATTTTATCAATGTTACCATCTGGTACGAGCTTGCCGTTTTTTTCATTTTCTATGAGAAAAGAAATTCCTCCTACGTTTGTAGATACAACAGGTAAACCTAGTGCCATAGCTTCTATTAAGCTTACTGGTAAATTATCAAAATGAGTAGTATTAATAAAAATATTATGAGATTTACTGAGCTCGATCCATTTGCCTTTGGACAACAAGCCTGTAAAATTAATTTTCAAATGTAATTCCTGAGCTAGTTTCTTACATTTTGCTAACGAGCCGTCTTTTTCTGGACCTATCATGGTTAGTATAGCTTCAGGGTATTTTTCTTTAATGGATTTGAATACATGTACCGCCATTTCTGGATGGTAAATTTGCGCAAAAGATCTTACCCATAACAACTTAGGTGTTTTTATTTCTCTTTCTTGAAATAGATAGTTATCTAGCTCAATAAAATTATTGATCTTAGTAAGATGATGATATCCCGCTTTCGCGAAAGCGGAAATTAAATAATCACTAGGACTCACGACTGCATGTGCATTTTCTAGATAAGAATGAATTACTTTGGGGTTTTTAGTAATTCTTTTGGGTAAATTTCCTCCATGAAGAATGGGAATATATTTAATTTTTAAACTTCTACACAGACGAGAAATAGTAATCGCATACCAAAAATTCTTAGTACTGTAAGTATCAATTAAAACAACATTTGCCCATTTTCTATTGATATAAGTCATGCGCATCATGTGCAACATACGTCTACTTATATTGTTTATAGAGGATGCATACCTAACGTTATATCCTTCCTTATGTAAAAGTGGTCCAAGAGAATCTATTGTAGTCGCAGTCCTGCCTTTAGTTGCTAATTTATTACCTATATAGAGAATATTTTTCATTGCAATGTCGCTAGTTCTGGTAACTTATTTTCTAAGAGCTGTTTTTTCTTAATCTTAGGTTTTACAACGTAAAGCAATGCCATACCATAGAAAAAAGCAGGAGCTGCGATACGCATTGCGCTATGATTAATCGTGGCTATCCAGAAAATTAAAAAAGCATAAAAATAGACGTTTCCTTTGTGCGATAGACGGAAAATAAGCGGTGTAATAATTAAAACTAGTAGCGATAGAATACCTATGCTACCATGCTCAGATAAAAGTCTACTAGTTTCATTGTGAGATGCTGCCACAATACCATCCTTTTTTGCTCTATAATATTTTACCATTCCTGCACCTATTCCACCGATAGGGTTTTCTAGAAACGCCTCTAGTTCGATAGTAATGAGTTCAGCTCTACCAGTAGAGAGGTCCTCTTTTGCTCTACCTGCCGCATCTTCATTTGCATACCGTTTATCGATTAATCCACTTGTTGCAAGCGAGGTATAACCCCAAGCAAGTACTAATCCTACAGCAATAACACTTAATTTAGGAATGAAAGCAAATCTAAATTCAGATCTTCTCAAAAAGAATAACGTAAATATTACCGCCGCAATCATTAAAAAGGCTGTTAAAACACCACCACGAGAAAAGGTTACCCAACCGCGATATGTAAATGCAAGAAATAATATTATATCTAGAATATTTAATCGTAAACTCTTGATGCGCAAGAATCTTATAAAACTTATAAACATACCTATACCTAATGCCGTAGCCACCTGATTAGGTCCATAACCACCTGAAGTCGCAAAATTAGATGCTGTATTAGTCACTACGTCCCTGATATCTGGAGTAACAACAAACAGATAAAAACACAACATAACTATAGGACCTATCGATAGCTTTAAAATCTCTTCTAATCTTGTAGCCGTTATTTTTCTTTGAAAACAATATAAAGCAACAATACCTAGTGTTACTGGACCGCTTAAGTTAAAAGCAACGGCTTTTCTTAGAGATTCATTTAAAGGTATGTTCTGAGAAGCTATAACTATACTGGGGACTAGTAATAATAAATAAAATACAAAAGGAATAGATTTTAAAGAGAATCCTTTTAATACTAGACCAGCAAGCATAAATAGGATAACTAAATACTTGATCATCTCATAAAACATCAATGCACTATTCATCCTTAAAAAGACTTCAAGACATGATAAATAGCATGCTGCTAGAATTACTTCATTATTCTTATTAGCACTTGTGAGTAATCGTAGTAGAAAATATACGATTGTAGCATAAAAGAAAATCTTCACTAAAAACGGAATAGCGATCATAAAAATGGTGATCACAATATGCCCTGCAATTATTAAAGAATATGGAAGCTTCTCAAATTTGATCATTAAAATCGCAGTAATTAAAATAGAATACTAAAGAAATACAAATCTAAGGTTTTACCTTAACTAGACAACTAAGAACCTATAGGAATTATAACTGTGATTTAATTTTCAGTAATTCCTTTTTTACAAATTCTAATTTACTGATGATCTCTATGGTATTTAATTCTTTTCTATGGTTTTTCATGTAATCTCTCGCACCTTCTAGGGTAAAACCCTTTTCTTTCACAAGATGATAAATGATTTTAAGATGTTTGACATCTTCTTTAGAAAATTTACGGTTACCTCGAGAATTTTTCTTGGGTTGTAAAACATCAAATTCTTTCTCCCAAAAACGCACCAAAGAAGCATTAACTTGAAAAGCCTTTGTAACTTCTCCCATAGAGTAGTATAGTTTTTCAGGAAGTTCTATATGCATTATTAAATTATTTAGAATTCAGTGAATGTAATAACAACTTTAATCTTAATCTAATGAAATGTTCTCCTCTTGAGACTTCTTAAGTAAGGCATTAAATTCTTGTGGACTCAAGTTACCGTAATAAAAGTTTATAGGGTTAATACGTTCATCATCTTTAAACACCTCATAATGTAAATGTGGTGCCTGAGATCTACCAGTACTTCCTACATAGCCTATAATATCACCGCGTTTAACTTTTTGACCTGGTCTTACATTGTACGGTTTAACATTACGCAAATGTGCATAAAGCGATACATAACCAAAACCGTGATCTATCCTAATATGGTTCCCATAACCAGAACTATTAGCATCTGCTCGCTCCACTACTCCATCTCCAGTTGCAAAAACTGGTGTACCTCTAGGAGCGGTAAAATCCATACCATAATGAAACTTTCTAGTTTTATTAAATGGATCAGTACGATAACCATAACCACTCGCCATGCGCGTTAAATCCTGGTTACGTACAGGCTGTATTGCAGGAATAGAAGATAAAAGCTTCTCTTTATCTTCAGCGAGTACCGCAATTTCTTCTAGAGATTGGGATTGTATTGCTGTTCTTTTCTTAAGTTTATCGATAGACTCTTTAAGAGATATAATTTTTTGTGCACTAGGCTGTCCTTCAAACTCCTTATAACGATTCACACCACCAAAACCTGCCTGGCGCTGTTCTACAGGAATAGGATTTGCATCAAAATATATTCTGTAAATGGTATTATCTCGTTCTTCAACATTTTCTATTACTGTTGTTAACTGGTTCACATCTTGCTGCATCTCATCCAGACGCAATTCCAGATACTCTACCTTACCTCTAGCCTTTCTTAATTGTGGAGACTCAATAAACATATCTGCAAAGAAGAAACAAACCAGTCCAAAACAAAAACTAGCTACTAAAAAGAGAAGACTTCTAAAAAAAACTCTCCTTTTTTTAGTCTCTACCTTTCTATAAGAAAGTGTTTCAGAATCGTAGTAGTACTTGACCTTTGACATACGGTTTATTATGCTATTTTTGTGCTGCTTTTTAAGAACGGAAATTTAGATCAAAAGTTGTTATCAGGTATCGCTTTCGCGAAAGCG
>CAZBCH010000325.1:0-18079 GCA_964490235.1 uncultured Flavobacteriaceae bacterium
ATATGCAAGTGGGTAAAACCAAAATGCCTAATTCTGAAGTTGCAGGACAAGCCAATGTATTTATCTTTCCTGATCTCAATACGGGTAACAATACCTATAAAGCGGTACAAAGAGAGACAAAAGCACTGGCTATTGGTCCTATTATACAAGGATTGAATAAGCCAATTAATGATCTTAGTCGAGGATGTACGGTAGATGATATTTTTAACACTGTAGTAGTTACTGCAATTCAGGCTCAAGAGAACTTTTAAGAAATTAAATATGAAAATTCTAGTATTAAACGCAGGAAGTTCTTCCATTAAATTCCAACTTTTACAACTACCTCTAGAAAAAGTTAATTGTAGCGGCCTAGTAGAGCGTATAGGAGAAAAAGATGCAAAACTTACCTATACTACCGATGCTGAACAATTTCAAGATATAAGCTCTATTCCAAATCATAAAGATGGTTTATTAAAAATTACGTCATTACTATTAGATCAAGAACGAGGTGTAATAGCAAATGTGAACGAAATAAATGCAGTAGGACATAGAGTTGTACATGGTGGCAAATTATTCAGTGACACAACCCTAATTAATGAGAACGTAAAAGCAAAAATTAAAGAGTTTTCTTCTCTTGCACCATTGCATAATCCGCATAATTTAGAAGGAATTTTAATTGCCGAAGAACTTTTTCCTGATGCAAAACAAATTGCTGTCTTTGACACAGCTTTTCATCAATCAATACCTCTAAAGGTTAAAAAATACGCCGTACCTAATGAGCTTTATAACCAGCACGATATACAGATATATGGTTTTCATGGAACAAGCCATAAATATGTTACGGCTAAAGCTATGGAACACCTTAAACTAGAATATTCTAAAATTATTTCTATACATCTAGGTAACGGCTGTAGTATGGCAGCCGTTTTAAATGGTAAAAGCGTAGACACAACGCTAGGCTTTGCACCATCTAATGGACTAATTATGGGATCGCGTAGTGGTGATATCGATCATGCCATTATTTTTCATCTTGTTCATAAACTAGGCTATCCAATAGAAGATGTAGAAAACATGCTCACTAAAAAAAGTGGTATGCTAGGTCTCACTGGCCATGCAGATCTTAGAGATATTCAAGAAAAAGCAGCAAGTGGCGATGTAGATTGCCAGCTGGCACTAGAAATGAACACCTACCGTATTAAAAAGTACATTGGCGCCTATGTTGCCGCTATGAATGGCGTTGATGCCATTATTTTTACGGCAGGGATAGGAGAAAACTCAGCTCTTATAAGAGAAATGGCATGTGCTGACATGAATTTTATGGGGATTCAAATAGATAAGATTAAGAATAATAAACGATCTAAAGACCTAAGAGAGATTCAAGCGCCAGATTCAAAAGTAAAGATTCTAGTAATTCCGACTAATGAAGAACTGGAAATTGCCACACAGGTTTACAACATAGCACTGCATTAAAATAGTATAATATTTTATCTCGCTTTCGCGAAAGCGGAAACGTCACCTTAACATGCTCCTTAAAAGAATCCATAATCTACCTAAAGCATATTCCATCGTATCCTATCATGGTAAAAATTACGGAGTAACTCGTACAGATTTTAACGATGGTAAAAGTTACAAGATCTATGCTGAAGAATTAGGTGGAACAGATTTCATTAGTTTAAATTATTACATTTTAACTTCAAAAAACCTGCTCAAGCCTTGTGAAATGCCTGTGGATAAAGTGATTGATTTCTTAATGAATTATAAAAAGTCCTAATTATTACCTCTTATTGCTGTAATTTTAAAGAAAAATATCATGCCAGAATTACCAGAGGTACATGGCTATAAAGTTTATATAGATAGTACATGTCTTCACAAAAAAATTACTTCTTTAGATTGCAGAGACAATAGATTATTAAAAAAACCAGTAACTGATTTTGAAAAATTTCTTGTAGGACAACATTTATTAAATACTGTTAGAATAGGTAAATATTTGTTTGTCGAGACTAGCGGTGAGAAAATTTTGGTAATGCATTTTGGAATGACAGGAAGACCTACGTATTATAAATCAAAAGAAGACCGACCTAAATTTGGTCACATAGTCCTGACTTTTGATAATGATTTTCATTTTGCCTTTGAAAATAAGAGAAAATTTGGATGGTGGGATTTAATCGATGATATTCAAGACTATAAGAAAGAGCATGGGTTAAGTGATGATGCAAGAGATTTGAGTTTTGAAGATTTTAGAAATTCTTTAAAAACTCGCAAAACACATATTAAAAAAGTTCTTCTAGATCAAAGCGTTTGTGCTGGAGTAGGCAACTGGATGGCCGATGAAATTTTATATCAAGCGCAAATACATCCTAAAAAGAAAGTAGAAGAAATGAGTGAAGGTGACTTAAAAAACGTTTATGACGCCATGAAAAAAGTCATAGAAGTAGCTATTAAAAATGACGCTCATTACAGCGATTTTCCCGAGGACTTTTTAATGCATTTTAGAGAAAAAGACGGTACTTGTTACCATACAAAAGAAGCGATTCAGAAAATACAATTGGGTGGTAGAGCAACTTACTTCTCTCCTAAATGGCAAGTGTTATAACGATTTAAATTTGTTTTTATTAAACTTTAAAGTAATTAGCGTCCACTAGTTCAGTCAAGCGCATTAAAACCAAGGTTATTTTACTAATTCCCTTTTAAACGTTCCCATAATTGAGTAAGTAATCGTTTAGGGTTGCGCTCACCTTTAATCTCTATAAACTCTATGTTTTCCGAATCATTTTTTTGTATGCGATACTGAAAAACAAAATCTTGTGAATATGGTTCTGTACTTAAAAGACCAAATCTAAGATCATTGAAATAGAGTTGTCCGTCTTTTTTAGTGATGGTATACCAGTTCTCAGAATTGCTGATCATGCGCTTAACCTTTTCATTATTTATCAAGTCGCCTAATAACTCATGATTCTTTGGATAGGTTACAAATTTTATAGGTTTAGAGTCAAAGAAAGAGTAATCGCCTAATAAGTAGGCATCTTTTACTTCTACATTTGCATTCCATAAAATGGTATTTAACGCCGCTGGTCTGGTATCCATTTGTTGATATTCTATGCTTTGAAATTCCAAAGCTTCTTGAAACTGAGAATATGCAGCCCATTTTAAAAAGCAGGTCAGTATGAGATAAGAAGAGCTTACTATTAATCCCATTTTATTATAAAAACTTCTTTTACTCGCCGTACGTTTTTGCCGCATGGCAAGAATCAAAAACACTAAAAATGGAACGGTATATAAAGGATCAACAACAAAAATAGTTTTAAAGGCAAGTCTCAAGTCAAATGGCCAAAATAGTTGCGTTCCCCATGTTGTATAGGAGTCAAGAATAGGATGCGTTACAAATGACCAAAAAAATAACCACGACCAGCTTTTCACAACTTTGTACTTTTCATATCTAGTCACTAGCCAGCCCATTATAGGTGCAAATAATACTGAAAAAACAATAGAGTGTGTAAATCCACGATGTATAGAAAGTGCAGTAACAGTATCTGTAAAATTAGAAGCTAACACATCTAAATCTGGTATAGTGCCTGCAATAGCGCCATATAACATGGCTTTATTACCTACCTTTTTACCTAAAACAGCCTCGCCTACTGCGGCTCCTAGTACAATTTGTGTAAGTGAATCCATAATATGGTAAAAGTAGTTAAAGCTAAATCAAAATATACAAATACCGTTTTGATAATTGCTATAGGTGACAAGTATCACTTAGGTCAACTATTTTTATTATTAAATCTTAAGCATTGATATAATCTTAATGATACTATTAAAAATATGTAAGAGTTACAGTAGTCTCTATAATGCTTTAGGCGTTCTTTTTAATCTATTTAATTAAATTAGGAGTGTTTACCGTAATTAAAAAACAATCTAATCAAGCTCATTTTGACAAAATGATGTTCATAGAAAACTATTTTCTTGTAATTAAGTGTTGAGACAAATAAAAATTACCTTATTAAAAGAATAAATATTAAAAACTTAAGAGACCAAAAGTATTTGATATGTAGCAACAGAGAATATATAACCATAAGTTCAACTATGGATATGACTTCAATTGTATTTACTTAAAACGGCTAGTTATGGTTAAATAGCAAGTCTCTCAATGCAATTCAATAAAAAAAGAAAGCTCTTTAAACAATTAGTTTAAAGAGCTTTGAAATAAATTGTGACCTCGGCAGGATTCAAACCTGCAACCTCCACAGCCGTAATGTGGTGCACTATTCAGTTATGCTACGAGGCCTAAAAAACAAAAGCATGTTGCTTAAGCGGCTGCAAATATAAAGCTTTTTAAAATATTGCCAACTATATTTCAAAATAAAGTTAGCTTTTATTTTAAGTTCTCACTGATTTCAAAACATTTTTATTAAACTTTGAATTGACAGCTCAAAAATGTAGAGCGTTATTTATATTTAAACCATGAACGATCCTTATTTAGAAAAACATATTCATGATATTCCAGATTTCCCAAAACCTGGAATCGTCTTTAAAGATATTTCACCATTACTAGCATCACAAGAAGCTAGAATTAAAATGACAGAAAGTTTAATTAAAAACTATCAGGATTTTAATATCAATACAGTGGTAGGAATTGAATCCAGAGGCTTTCTTTTTGGAATGCTTATAGCAAATGCTCTTAATGCAAAGTTTGTTATGGTGCGCAAACCAGGAAAATTACCAGGTGAAATTTTAAAGCAACAATATGAGCTAGAATACGGAACAGATACCATCGAAATCCAAAAAAACGCCATACTTCCTACAGATAACGTACTGATTCACGATGATGTACTAGCCACCGGTGGCACTGCGGCGGCCGCTTATTCTTTAATCTCAAAAATAGGTGCTCAAATTGCTGGATATAGTTTTATAATAGAGTTAGACTTCCTTAAAGGCCGTGAAAAATTACCTGACTCTAAAATAGATTCAGTTTTACACTATTAAAACTTATTGTTAATTCATTTCCGCTTTCGCGAAAGCGGAACAATTATCTATTCATATTTCTCTAATACGTGAACAGCCCAGTTTATTGCATCTTCTATAGTAGATACGACCATAAAATCTTTAGTGTAAAATTTGCTTTCAAACGAGGCCGTTTTTCTACCAATATCTGTATTAGTAACGATAGCTACTCCTTTTAAATTAGAAATTTTTGAAGTTTCTATGTAGGTCATGGGACTAACATTATATTCAAATACGCGATTTGAAATGTATACAAAGTTTTTACCCTCAAAATGTTTTTGAGCTATTTTGTTCAACTCGTCGTTATTTTCGGGCTCGAGTATCGTGCCGTCTTTTACTTGAGCAATCATGTATTTAGGGAATACAAACAGCTCCGCATACGAGAGATCGTAATAGGTGATAGATAACATAGCAGTTTTTCATAATTCAATACAAAACTAATTCAAAAATTATGAAATCTGTATTTGCTAATAGTAAATAATGAGAAATCACAAATTAGTTATCCTAATTTACTTTTTTCTAGAATACGATCCATACAATTTATACCGTCTATTGCTGCACTAATAATTCCGCCGGCATATCCAGCGCCTTCTGCACATGGATACAAACCTTTGATTTCTATATGTTCAAGTGTAAAGTTGTCCCTAGGGATCTGTATTGGTGAACTGGTTCTACTTTCTGGCGCATGCAATACGGCTTCATTTGTATAGTACCCTTTCATTTTTTTACCAAAGGCTTTAAAAGCTACTCTTAATCTACTGGAAAGTATCTCTGGTAAGATTTCATTTAAATCCAGACTTGTTAAACCAGGAAAATAAGAAGTTTTAGGTAAATCATCAGAAACTTTACCTTCGACAAAATCAATCATGCGCTGTGCTGGAACTTTTTGAGTTTTTCCTGCGGCGATCCAGCAATCATTTTCTACCTTTTTTTGAAATTTCAGAGTTAAAAAAGGATCTTGTAGATCGTAATTAGGTAAATCTTCAGGAGCCACACTCACCACGATACCACTATTTGCATATGGATTATTGCGCTTGCTAGGACTCCATCCATTCGTCACTACTTCATCAGTATCTGTTGCGCAAGGAGCAATAATACCACCGGGACACATGCAAAAGGAATAAACACCCATGCCATCTACTTGCTCCACCAGGCTATAACTTGCTGGTGGTAAATATGGATTTTGATCATCGCCATGATACTGGATTTGATTTATAAGATCTTGTTGATGTTCTACACGTACTCCTATTGCAAATGGTTTAGCCTGCACTTTTATACCTCTTTTATCAAGTAAATAAAAAATATCGCGCGCACTATGACCTGTTGCTAGAATAACATTATCATACTCTTTCCACTCTTGACCATCTATTAGAATCGCCTTAATTTTTTGGTTTTCATGACGTATATCAATCAATTTTGAGGAAAAGTGAACCTCACCACCAGCTTTTTCAATTGCCTCACGCATTGAGGTAATTATCTGTGGTAGTTTATTTGTTCCTATATGTGGATGAGCATCAACCAGAATATCTGGTGTGGCGCCAAAGTCTACAAACCACTCCATTGCTTTAAGAACATTGCCGCGTTTTTTAGAACGCGTATATAACTTACCATCGCTATAGGTACCAGCGCCACCTTCACCAAAACAGTAATTAGATTCAGGATTTACTATTTGTTCCTTGTTTAAGGCTGCAAGATCTCTTCTTCTAGACCTAACGTCTTTACCTCGTTCATAAACAATAGGTTTCAATCCTCCTTCTATTGCTCTTAACGCAGCATATAATCCAGCAGGACCAGCTCCTATAATTGCAACTTCCTTTGCATTAGAAACATCTTGAGCTTTAAAAGTTTCTCTCACAGGCAGTTCTTCACCTGCGAGCCATAATTCTATTTGTAGATTGTATTTTACTTTCTTCTGGCGTGCGTCTATAGACCTTTTTCTTATGTTCCATTTTTGAACATCATCGATGCGCAAGTCTACTTTTTCAAATACTTTTTCAAGTATGTGATCTTCATCTTCTAGATGATGTGGTAGAATAGAGATTTGTACAAGCTGGCTCATGCAGCAAAGGTAAATGGAAAATTAAGAATCATGAGTCACCAAATTGTCATATCGGCAAATCAGCACATCTGCACATCAGTGCAATATCAACTGTACTTCTTCAAGTTTTGAATTTGATTCTCAATAGCTGTCTTAAATTCGGTTTTCATTCTATTGATTAAGTCTGTAGCAGGCATACTGTCTTTTATAGTTGCGCTACCTTGTCCGGCACTCCAGATAGTTTTCCATGCTTTGGCTTCAGTATCCATCTCTTTACCAAAATCAATTTTAACTTTGGCTTTCATTTGCTCTTCTGTGATTCCTGCAGCCTGAAGACTAGCACCTAAAAAATTAGCACTCACTCCAGATATCGCTGCTGTATAAACGATATCGCTACAACCAGCTTCAATAATCATATCTCGATATTCGTCGGTCGCCTTAGATTCATCAGTATTTATAAAGCGTGTACCCATATAAGCAAGATCTGCTCCCATTTGTAATGCACTAGCAACATCCTGACCAGAACTCATTGCTCCAGAAAGTAAAATAGTTCCATTAAAAAATTCTTTTACCTCTCTTACAAATGGCATTGGGTTATGAGTTCCCGCATGCCCACCAGCTCCTGCACAAACTAAAATAAGTCCATCAACTCCTGCTTCCTGTGCTTTTTGTGCATGACGTTTTTTAATCACGTCATGAAATACAATACCACCATAGCTATGTACCGCATTTACAACATCACTTACTGCGCCTAATGAAGTAATCACCAAAGGCACTTTATGTTTTACACATAACATTAGATCTGCCTTAAGACGTGGATTACTGCCGTGCACAATTAAGTTCACGCCAAATGGAGCTGCTTTCTTACCAGTTTCTTCTTCCCATTGAGCAAGCTCTGTATTAATTTGCACTAACCACTCCTCAAAACCTTCACTAGAACGCTGGTTCAAAGCAGGGAATGTACCTACTATGCCGTTTTTACAACAAGAAATAACAAGTTCAGGTCCTGAAATTAAAAACATAGGTGCCGCCACCACTGGCAATGAAAGTTGGTCTGTAAGCTGTTGAGTAGTCATGAAATTTATTTTTATCAAAGTTACTAAAGTGTTTTATTATGTATGCATAGTGTTTTGAAAAGATTTAAAATAAATGTTAAGCATACGATCTAAGTAAATTACAAGTTTACTTTTGTAACATTTTCCCATTCCAACCGTTTCCTTCACATAACCAAAACAGGACTATTGAAAAATTTAATATTAAGTGTTTTTGCTGTTCTCGCTTTCGCGAAAGCGTACTCACAAAAAGCCACCCTATCAGGAACTGTTATTGAAGCAGGTACTGGAGAAACCATGCTCAATGTAAATGTTACCATTGTAGAACTTAAATCTGGAACGATCACTAATGAATATGGATATTACTCTATCACACTTCCTAATGGAGACTATACGGTACAATATTCAAGTATAGGTTATGCAACAGTAGAGAAAAAGATATCTCTTACTGAAAATATAAAATTAGATATTTCTCTGAAAGAAGAAGGTGAAGAGCTAGAAGTTATTGTCATTAATGCCGATGTGGAGAAATTGAGCACTAAATCTCCACAAATGAGTGTCAATGCACTTTCTATAGAAACAATTAAAAAAGTACCAGTAGTTTTGGGTGAAACTGATTTGATAAAAGCCTTAACCTTGCTACCAGGTGTAAGCAACGCTGGAGAAGGTGCTGCTGGTTTTAATGTGCGTGGTGGCGCTGCTGATCAAAATCTGGTGTTACTAGATGAAGCTACCCTTTATGGCAGCGATCACCTATTTGGGTTCTTTTCTGTTTTCAATCCAGATGCAATCAAAGATTTAAAACTTTACAAAGGTGGAATACCTGCACGATACGGCGGTCGTGTATCTAGTGTGCTCGATATCTATCAAAGAGATGGAAATAAAAAACAATTTAGTGGTACTGGAGGAATAGGTATCGTCGCTAGTAGGCTTCTTTTTGAAGGACCAATTATAAAGGATAAAGCGTCTTTTCTGGTAGGTGGACGCAGTAGTTATGCACACCTTTTTCTACCCTTATTTGATATTGAGAATGAAGCTTATTTTTATGACTTAAATGCCAAGTTGAGTTTTAATTTAAATGATGATAATAGATTATATCTCTCAAGTTATTTTGGAAGGGACGTGTTTAATGTAAATAATTTGTTTGCAAACACCTTTGGAAACAGTTTTGTTAATGTAAGATGGAATCATTTATTTAATGAAAAGTGGTTTTCTAATGCTTCTCTTATTTATAGCGATTATAACTATGGACTAGAATTGAATTTTGTAGAATTTACCTTTGATAGCGGCATTACTAATTTAAACGCCAAATACGATTTGACTCATTTTGTCAATGATAAGGTAAAAATGAAATACGGACTTAACTCTATTTATTATGAATTTGATCCTGGACGTATCAGGCCTACAAGCCCTACCAGCGGTATAAATGACCGTCAATTAATAAAAAAATATGCATGGGAGAACGGTGTTTATGCAGATGGAGAATTTGCCGTTACAGATGATATCAACATCAATGCAGGATTACGATTAAGTACTTTTAATAGATTAGGTCAAGAAAGCTTAAATATCTATGAAAACAATCAGCCTCTTTTATACAATCAAGACTTAGGTGTTTATGAAAGTGCCGAAGAAATAGGAACCTTTTCCAGTAGCCGTAGTGAGACACTTAAATCATTTGTAAACTTAGAACCTCGTTTTTCTATTGCTTACTCTCTAGATGATGATACAAGTATAAAAGCCAGTTACCAGCGTATAAATCAATACATTCATTTAATCTCTAATACTAACGCTCCTACTCCATTTGATCTGTATGCGCCTAGCGGGACTTTTATAGATCCACAAGTAGGAGATCAAGTGGCAGCTGGTTTTTTTAAAAACATAGGCGACTATAGTATTGAGACAGAAGCTTTTTATAAGACAGTCCAAAATAGACTGGACTACATAGATGGAGCAGACCTGATAGCAAATGATGCTGTAGAACAAATTTTGTTAGAAGGTGAAGCAAGAGCCTATGGACTAGAATTATTGCTCAGAAAAAATAGAGGTAGACTACAAGGCTGGATCGCATACACACTTTCTAGAAGTGAACAGCGCACACCAGGAAGAACTGCGTTAGAACCAGGAATAAATAATGGACAGTGGTATAACGCGGCATGGGATAAAACACATGATCTAACCATTACAACAAATTATGAATTAAATACAAAATGGGATCTAGGCGCTAACTTTACTTTGCAAACGGGACAACCTATCACCTATCCTAATGGTCAGTATGAATTTGATGGATTATTTATCCCAACTTTTGAGACACGCAATAGTAGTGGGTTACCTATGGTGCATCGACTAGATTTTTCTGCTACCTACACGCCAAAACCTGACAAGAAAAAAGGATGGCAATCCAGTTGGGTCTTTAGTTTGTACAACGCCTATAATAGAAGAAATGCGGTAAGTATCACCTTCGGAGAGAATGAAGATACAGGAAGGAATGAAGCTACTAGGCTAGCGATTTTTGGTATAGTGCCAGCAGTTACCTATAATTTTAAATTTTAAGAGATGCGAAGATTTTATATACACTTAATAGCGCTTTTAGTTCTTTCTTCATGTTCAGACGTGGTAGAACTAGATCTTAACAACACAGATTCACGCCTGGTAATTGATGCAGTAATGCAGCGCAACGAGTCTGGAACAACTTATACTAGAATACAATTGACAAGATCTGCAGGATTTTATGATGAAGATTTAGTTTTTGTAAATGATGCTACCATAACCATTACTGATAGTGAAGGTACTGTTACTCCTATTCCATTTAGAGCAGATGGTATTTATGATTCTAATTTTCCTTTTATCAGAATCAATAATCCTACTGAGGTAAGTTATACATTGAACATAAATGATAATGGAAATATTTACACGGCAACTGAGGTCTTACAGCAAACAGTTCCTTTGATCGATGTTGAACAAGAAACGATCTCAGGTTTTGGCGATGACATTACTGAAATTACTGCCTTTTTTAATGATCCACCAGAAGAAGGAAATTTCTACCTATTTGAATATATAGATGGAGAAAATGATGAAGTAGATATAGGTGATGATGAGTTTACAAACGGTAATCGCTCTCAAACTACATTCTTTCTAGAGGATCTAGAAGCTGGTACTTCTACTACTATAACAATTGAAGGAATAAACCAGAGGTGTTACAATTTTTATGAAACCCTATTGCAACAATCTGATGGCGGTGGCGGCGGTCCATTTGCTACACAGCCAGCCGTGGTAAGAGGTAATATTATAAACACCACAAATGCTGATCGTTTCCCTTTCGGTTACTTCAGAATATCTGAAGTCTATGAATTAGAATATATCGTTCAATAGCTAAAAATTAGGTAAATACTAAAACATAAAAAGAGCGGTTTCTTTTAAAAACCGCTCTTTTTTTTGTTTTGATATATTTACAATTTAAAAATACTCTCGTTTTGTTTCATGAACTGCCAGTGGTATCTAGGGTCGTTTCCACTGAATCGTTCTACTCTATTACGCTCTTTACCGTTGTAATCAAACGCAATGATAGTAGGAAACTTAACATCAAACTTATCGGCTATTTTTTTATTTTCTTTTTTCTCTTTTTCTGGAATAATATCGTCTCTATAAGGGTTATCTAAATAAACGAGATGATATTGCTCTGCAGCTTTTTTAAATTCAAGTGTATTGAAGAAATGTTTTTCTAACCTTTTACAAGGTGTACACCAGTCACTACCAGAAAAATATACTAAAATAGGTTTCTTTGACCTCTTAGCTTTAGATTTTGCTTTATCTAAGCTGGTCATCCAGTTAAGATGAACCTCTTCTACACTTTCAATAGTCTTTACCTTTTCTTCAGACTCAATACCTTCCATATTCATATCTTGTCCTACAGCAATAAAAGAAATAAATAGAAAAGTTATAATTACAAATAATCTCATGATCCTTTAGTTATCAATTCAAAAGTATAATAATACTTAAAACTAGACAATTATCTTGCCATACTTCTAAATGTAGGATACCATTTCTTGTTGCGGTCTACGTACTTTCTTAAGTTGAGACATCATGTCGTCTCCGGCACGATAACCTACTGGTAATAATAAAGTACTTTTTAAACCTACTTCAGGAAGTCCTAACAACTCGTCAACTTTTTCAGGTACAAAACCTTCCATAGGGCAAGAATCTATTTGTTCTTGTGCACATACGGTCAGTAAGTTTCCTAGGATCAAATAAGCTTGATTTCTTGCCCAGGACTCTACCTCTTCTACCTCTTTTTTAGAAAAGGAATTTGTCAAAAAATCTTCAAATGGTTGCAATACCTCATCTGGTGTATTGCGCTGTTTTTTCACAAGAGAAAAATATTCTTTTATATAATTAGAATCTACTGCTGTGGTACACAAAACTAAAACAGCACTTGCATCTTTAACTTGTAACTGCCCATAGGAATGAGCAACCATCTTATCTTTAATTCCCTGATCTTGAACTATAACTAGCCTACATGGCTGTAAACCGTAAGAAGTGGCAGTTAAATTAAAAGCCGTAGCTAGCAATTCTAATTGATCTACTTCTATCTTTCTAGCAGGATCAAATTTTTTAGTTGCGTATCTCCATTGTAAACTTTCTATACTATTCATATATGTCTTACGTTATATTTGTAACTATAATTATGAATTCAATTTCGCTTTCGCGAAAGCGAGATCATCACAATTAAAACAAAGGTAACTAACCTCTCAAGCCCTAAAATAGCTTTGCTATAATAAATATCAATGCAAGATATCAATAAACGAATCGAGGATTCTGAAACACGTATTTTTAAAGCTGTTTTTCCTAATACTACAAATCATTACGACACTCTTTTTGGAGGAACTGCATTGCATTTGATGGATGAAGTAGCCTTTATTTGCGCTACTAGATTTTCAAGAAAAAAAGTGGTTACCATTAGTACTGATCAAATTGACTTTAAAAAACCCATCCCACAAGGAAGTATTATTGAACTCATAGGAAAAATTACTAAAGTGGGAAATACCAGCTGTGAAGTAGGAATAGACATTTTTATGGAAGATATGTACAGTTACACAAGAGAAAAAGTCGTGGCGGGAACTTTCACATTTGTTGCTGTGGATGATAATAAAAAACCAACCTCTATCATCTAATGCGTAAATTTTTAAACATACTCGTTTTTGGAATTATAATGGTGGTTGTGGGCGTATTAATTTTACAAATACACGTTAATCGTACTTCAAGAAATCAGATTTTTACAAATGTTCAGGAACTTGAATCTGCACACACAGGTATCGTTTTAGGTGCAAGTGTGCGCCCTGATAAGAGTTTATCACCTATTTTACAAGATCGAGTAGACGCTGCATATCTTGCTTATAAAAATAAAAAGATAAAAAAATTCTTATTGAGCGGTGATCATGGTAAAAAAAATTATGATGAAGTAAATGCAATGAAAAACTACCTTAATAACAAAGGTGTTCCTGATGAAGATATCTTCTTAGATCACGCTGGTTTTGATACTTATGATACCATGTATAGGGCAAGAGATGTTTTTCAAGTTGAAAGTAGTATAGTCTTTACTCAAAAATTTCATTTACCTAGGGCTATTTATTTAGGTAAAAATCTAGGTCTGAACATACAAGGATATGTCGCTGATCAAAGAGAATATCCTGGCAGCAGTCATTTTGCTAGAAGAGAATGGCTAGCAAATATCAAAGCCTGGATGGAACTTAATATTGAGAAAAAGCCAACTTATTCTGGACCAGTAATCCCTATTACCGGAGACAGTAAATTATCACATGATAAAGATTAATTATTACGTCTCGATTTCTAATCCTAATTGTACATTTTCACAACATAATAGAATAATAATAGTTAAAAGAACAAGTCGAAGTTAAAAATCAAACCTAAGACACATTACATGGATGATTTTACTGAACCACTCTTATAAACACTTAAAATAGTATTAATTCTAATCAATTAAACGGTTAAAATCTGTTAATCGCTCCTTATTTACCTGTATTTATTTTTAAATTGAAAATAAAAATTATGAGCACAAACAAATCTAATCCAGAAAAAACAAGTAAAAAAGAGCAAGCTATTAATCTAGAAGCTACTCACGGAAAAGACATTAATCATCAGGTAAAAGATAAAAAAGAACATCATCAACCTAGAGATGCCACACAAGATCAATCCTAAAACAATTCCATGATTTAGGTAAAAAATCTACATAACAATTGTAGATTTTTTTTACAATAAACTTATTTTTTAAAAGAATAACTGTATATTTGCAACCGCTTAAGCAAAAAGCATTTTGATTAAGTTTAAAGGAGAAGTGGCAGAGTGGTCGAATGCACTGGTCTTGAAAACCAGCGAGGGTCACACCTCCAGGGGTTCGAATCCCTTCTTCTCCGCTTTACGAATCCCGGTTTCTAGAAAGAAACTGGGATTTTTGTTTATTCCTATTTTCAATTTTGATATTATTTGACAAATGTGATTTTAGACTTCATATTTGATCTAATTGAAAACAATCTGCTTTTTTAAACTCATTTTTCACCAATTCTAAATTTACGAACACGATTTCGTTTAAAATGAATTCAAAAAGTCACTTAATATATATTAACAATTTATTGAAAATATCTTTGTTATTCACTCCATAAATTATTGTTTCTATAATTAAAAACAGTTTATTCTACCTTATTCCTAATTCCTGAAAATATAATTGATTTTTAAGCAGTTAGCTACAAATTTTTGATACTTTTAAAGCATAATTTAATTTAAGATTATGGCTATTAAGAAACAATTTCTAAAAAGTAAACCGGTGTGTAAAGTGACATTTACTTTACCTATTGAAAATGCAAAAAATGTTGCCGTTATAGGAACTTTTAATGAATGGGATCAAAAGGCTACTCCATTAAAAAAATTAAAAAATGGTACGTTTAAAACTTCCGTCAACTTAGATACTTCAAATACGTACGAGTTTAGATATATTGTGGACGGTAGCTCTTATCTAAATGAAGAAGAAGCAGACTCTTTTGCATGGAATGACTATGCTGGAGCTGAGAACAGTGTGATAGCCCTATAATTTCTCTGTCCTCATAAAGTTTAACTGATATATCTATTATTGATAAGCAGTTAAACCGATCTATTCAAAACTAAAAGCCAGATGTTTTTATAAAAACATCTGGCTTTTTTATTTTATATTCTTGCGTTTGCAAGTACCAAAACGCCATAAAATAATTAATTGCTGGTTATAGATTTTGAAGTTATATCGATATGATATCGTTAGGCAACTTTAAGGTTAGAATTGTACCTTCTTCTTCACTAGTTAAGAATGAAAGAGAACCGCCGTGAACTTCAGCAATCATTTTTGAAATATATGTTCCTAGGCCTGTTCCTGTATCTTTTCCAGAAGTGGCATACTTTTCAAAAAAGTTATTTCTTACACTTTTAGGAATCACTCCTTTATTACTAATTTTTACGTTAAAAATTTGATCTGTCTCTATTGAGATCCCTATTACTTCCTTTTCAGGAGATGCTTCAAGGGCATTGCGCAACAAGTTTTGAAATAGATGCTGCAGATAAAATTTATCACCTTTAATCATAAATTCATCTGTACCAGGCTCGCATACTTTACCATCGTAAACAAGGTTAAAATCTGCCTGCTTTTCTATAATTAAATCTTTTAATTCTGAAGTTTCATTTGCAATGAGTCCTATTAGATCAAAAGTAGACACATCTGGTTTGTACTCTCCACGTTCCATCTTTGCAAAATCATTTGCTGAGGTGAGCAATTTAATAGTATCATTACCTATGTTCTTCAACATATTCACCCACTTAGCTTGTTGCTTATCCAGCTTAGTTTTTGAGAGAATAGTTGCGATGGATACCATTGATGCAACTCTATTGCGCATGTCATGATCTACCATTTCATTTGCAATATCTTGAGTCTTAAGCTTGTTTTCTAAAATACCTATAGTAGTTTTAAGTCGGTCAATGGTAAGTTCTAGCTCTTCAGCCTTAACTACCAACGTCATTTTTTTCTTTACTTGAGTTTGTTGATCATAAAGAAATGCAGCATTTGTGATGATTTCAAACTTTTCACTATGCTTATTTTGCACTGTCCACCTTCCTTGAAGCTCATATTCCTTTTCTAGAAATTCTTCATGAAGTTTCATAAGCATACTTCTGTATTCATCAGGTACCACTGTTGTAAATGGTTTACCTATCAATTCTTCTTTAGAATATCCATAGATATCGCAATAGGTCAAATTTACATCTGTAAAAAAACCTTCAGAATCTGTGATACATATACCTATAGGCATTTGTTGAAATACCTCATAAGATAATTTGTTATCTTCTTCAAAACTGCTTTTTATTTGTGCCAGTTTCTTTTTAGTAGATTTTTCAAAAGATGAAGTCATATAAATAAGGTAATACTAGAAGTAATAAAAAAACTATTATAAATATATTAAAAAAGCTATTAATCAATAGATTACATAAAACCTTCTATAATGTTATAAAGTGATTTATGATCAATAATCTTTATACGTTTACCATCAGTGGTGATATAACCAGATTTTTTAAATTTGGTAAGTTGCCTAATACAGGCCTCTTTTGCAGTACCTACGACATTAGCAATATCTTCTCTAGTAAGAATCATTTTAATAAAACCTTCTTCATCAGTTCCGAAGGTATCTTCAAGGTATTTTAAAGTTTCGGCAATGCGCTGGCTTACATTCTTCTGTGCCATGTTCACAATGACATCATCAGCAAATTTTAACTCACTTGCCATTTGCTTAAGTATCGCGTTAGTAAATTTAATATTATTACTTATGTTATCCTTGAGGTGATTCTTTGGAATAAAACAAACAGTCATATCACTTAAAGCTACCGCACTTAAATTTGTAGACTCTTCGGTTATGACAGATCGCTGGCCTAACAACTCGCCTCGTTTAACCAGTTTTACTATTTGATCTTTACCATTATCACTCATTTTAGACTACTTTGAAACGCCTTCTCTTATACAAAAAACACCATTTAATTTATCACCTTCCTTAAAGATTTCATCGCCTTTTTTCACAGATTTAGTCTCCTTACTATCAGAAATTTTTTTAAGTTCTTCCTTTGTAAGTGCTTTAAGCGTATTTAATCTTCTTACGATACAATTCTCGCATCGTTGCTCTGTGTGTTCACTCATGTGGCTGTTCAAATAGTTTTATAAACCTAAAGTACTTTATTATTAAATATTATAGATCTACATATAGTGTCTTATTCATGTAAAAAACTGGAGGAGTTCATTAATCATCTGATGATTTTACTTGTTCTCTTAGAATATTCAACATATCATCAAAAATAACAAATATAGGTGACAAAAGTCACCGTTTCTACCCTATCATTCTTGTCATATTTGCCCTGATTAATGATAAAAGTGCCTGCACTTAAGTAAATTAAATAAATTATGGAAAGCTGTTTCCATTGTGGTGATGAATGTCGCAAGACCATCATTACCCATCAAGATAAATCCTTTTGTTGTAATGGTTGTAAAACCGTCTATGATATTTTAAACGATAATGACCTATCGTACTATTATGATTTAGAACAATCTCCTGGAACAACTCCAGTTATACAAGAAGGCAAATTTGATTTTTTAGAAAGCAATGAGATAATATCGCAATTACTTGAATTTAATGAACAAGGTATACAAGTAATCTCCCTTTTGATACCATCCATTCATTGTAGCTCGTGCATTTGGGTATTAGAAAATTTACAAAAATTACTACCTGGTGTTAAGTCCTCACAAGTTAATTTCCCAGAAAAAACAGTTAGAATTACCTATTCCACTGTAAACTTGAACCTTCAAGATCTTGTACTTCTATTATCTAAATTAGGTTATGAGCCGTACATATCACTAGAAGATACACATAAGAAAAATATAGATAAGGACCGTAGTCTTATTTATAAACTAGGCGTCGCGGGATTTGCTTTTGGTAATATTATG
>CAZBCH010000326.1:0-4580 GCA_964490235.1 uncultured Flavobacteriaceae bacterium
TACCCAACATTAACCACTCAACTCTAAATTGAAAGAAAAAATTGAAAGCTGAATTTATTTATCAACCGACTTCTGGTCAATATGAAGAAAAAACTTTTGACCTAAATACTGTTTGGAAAAGTCAAATTTGGAGTTGGATAAAATTCACAACAAATAGCGGAATTGAATGGGTTGGAATGTTTCGAGGAGAACCTAAAAAAGTTGCAATTGCGGAAAAAATAAATCAGACTGCTATTTTGACAAGTGACGGATTTTATATTTTGGATATTGAGAAAAGAGAAACTCTATTTTTTGACCAACAAACGGAATTTAGAGATTTAGCGGAAATTCCAACTCAGGATAAATTTATTATTGCGGATTATGACCAAATTGGAACATTTGACAAAAAACATAAAACAGAATTTATAAATCTCGAATTTGGAATTGACAATATCGTATTTGGAAAATATAGCGGAATAAAATTAAAGGTAAACTTTGAGAAATTACCTGATTATGAAATTATAAACGGATTTCTAAATACGGAAAATTGGAAAATTGAATCGGAATAAAAAACGTTGCCCAACAAAGAACTGAGGTGAAAAACAACACTTTTCTTCATTAATTTGAGACATTATTATTCTGGGCTCGTAGATTCATTGATTGAATTCTAGAGCCTTTTTTTTTATTCTATTTAATGTTAACTATCTAGGCACTATAGAAACGTAGGTTTCATCATAAGGCCTACCTGATTTTGCGATAGCAAAACAATGTTTTAGGAGCTTGTTTGTTATGGCGATTAGAGCTTTATTTTCAATCATGTGCTCTTTTTCACCATTAGATTGCAACTAGGTAGACTTATAATTTTGTTGAAAGTTTTAAGAAAAACTTCGAACTTATAAGTGTTATTTTTGCCTCTTCAGTGAGGTGACTGCAATAAAACTATAGATATTGATGAGTAACATGAAGAGAATACAACATATAGAAAACGAACTAGTAGACCTGAGATCTCAATTAAAGAATCACCAACTTTATAAAAATCTCAAAAACATAGAAGACATCAAGATCTTTATGGAAAACCATGTGTTTGCTGTTTGGGATTTTATGTCTCTATTGAAAACTCTTCAAGTAAATCTTACAAATGTTAGCACACCATGGACGCCACCAGAAAATCCCACACTATCCAGATTCATTAACGAGATTGTACATGGTGAAGAAAGTGATGTAAACGAGCTAGGAGAACCTAAAAGTCATTTTGAAATGTATCTAGATGCCATGAAGCAAATGGATGCATCTACGAGTGAAATCGACGCATTCATCAGCCACATTAATTCGGGACAATCGGTAAATCATGCTTTGAATGAAATTGATATAGATGAAAATGTAGCAAATTTTGTAAAGTTTACATTCTCCATTATAGCAACTAATAAAATGCACCTTGTGGCATCTGCATTTACCTTTGGTCGTGAAGATGTAATTCCTGATATGTTCTTAGAAATATTAGAAAATTCTGATCAAAAAGACCATCAATACAGCAAGGTAAATTATTACCTCAATAGACACATAGAGTTAGATGGCGATGAACACGGACCATTATCCCTAGAAATGGTTGCAGAACTGTGTCAGGACGACGACCAAAAGTGGAGTGAAACACTAGCAGTTGCAAAGCAATCTTTAGAGAAACGTATCCAGTTATGGGACGCGATTTCAGAGTTGATCCTGCACAAGAAAGCGATTTCTCACCAATCGATGGCATAGTTTTCTTCTATTATTTTGTTATGTAGACTTTGGCATTAACGCCTTAAGTTTTATACTACTTAGGACAATAAATGTGAAGGTGTTTGTATCTCTACGTTTATTAGAATCTATTTTAAAAAAGGTCTTCTATATATCTTTTAACCACACAAATTTGCTGAGGAATCTTTTTGTAATCTCGCTTTCGCGAAAGCGGAACCTAATTTATCCATTGCTTCAAAACTATATTTAAATGACTACAACAACATTGCACCCTATTTTTTATAGGGTATAAACACAAATAATATATCAATTTAAACTTCATACCCTATAAATTACTGTTATAACTTTCATATTAACGTAAAATAAACCAACTTAGCCCTGTAATTAAAATATACCAAAATGGTTGTAGGGATTCCTAAAGAGATAAAAAATAACGAAAGCAGAGTAGGAATTACTCCTGCAGGAGTATTTGAGCTAATCAAAGATAATCATACCGTTTATGTTCAAAAAGGAGCTGGAGAAGGAAGCGGTTTTTTTGATGAGGATTATCAACATGCTGGAGCTGTTGTTCTGGATCGCATTGAAGAAGTCTATAACAGTAGCGAGATGATTGTAAAAGTCAAAGAGCCTATTGCAGAGGAGTATGATTTGATTAAGGAAGGGCAACTAGTTTTTACTTATTTTCATTTTGCATCTAGCGAGCCGTTAACTAAGGCCATGATCAAATCAAAGGCCATTTGCATTGCCTATGAAACTGTAGAAGATGCAGATGGAACTTTACCGCTACTCACACCTATGTCAGAGGTTGCTGGTAGACTTGCAGTGCAGCAAGGTGCCAAATACCTAGAAAAACCAGTTAAAGGTCGTGGTGTGCTTTTAGGTGGTGTTCCTGGTGTTGCTCCTGGTAAAGTATTGGTTTTAGGAGCTGGTGTGGTAGGAATTCAAGCTGCTAAAATGGCTGCTGGTTTAGGAGCTCACGTTACCATAATGGATATTAATATGAAACGTTTGAGGTATGTAAATGATGTCATGCCACCACATGTAGTTACAGAGTTTTCAAACGAATTCAATATTAGAAAACATATTAAAACTCATGACTTGATTATAGGAGGCGTATTGCTTAAAGGTGCTAAAGCTCCAAACCTAATAACAAGAGACATGCTCAAAGAAATGCGTCCAGGAACTGTGATCGTTGATGTAGCGGTAGATCAAGGTGGTTGTGTAGAAACTACAAGACCTACGACCCATGAAGATCCTGTTTATATCATTGATGATGTCGTGCATTATACCGTAGCAAACATGCCTGGTGCGGTTCCTTATACATCAACTGTGGCACTTACTAATGTTACACTACCCTATGTTTTGAAATTAGCAAAACTGGGATGGGAAAAAGCATGTGAGAAAGATGCCACATTACGATCTGGATTAAATATCATTTCTGGAGAGATAGTTTGTCAAGAAATCAATGAAGCATTTGGCTGGTGATATCAAGCCTTTAATATCACATCCATTTTTTGTCATTGACAATAACTTGATTGTTCACTGAATTCAGTAATGTATCAAGCTCATCTTCTTTAAAATACCTTAAACCTCTAGTGCCACCGGCGGTATGCAGCTTGAAATGGGCCTCGCGTCTACGCTTTAAAAAAACACTGCGCCATTTTTCTACTGCCTGAGTTTTGAATACTGGCGAGACAATAGTTTGAGGAAAAATCCAGCCTTTATGAAAAACAACAAAATCATCATCTTTTACCACTTTACTGTGTTTTCCATACATAAAGGAAGTAAGTACGAGTAAAATCAATACTATTATCAATGGTATGATCGCCACGTATTGTTCTAAATAAACAGCAACCGCAATTATCGGAAATATGATAGTAGATGCTATGTAAAATCGTAATCGTGCATAAGAAAAAGGATTACAATGTAATTCTTGTTCGGTTACATCAATAGTCTCTTTAAAGATTAAATTTTGCAACAAGATTCTATGCTCCTTTTTACAAGCAGGAACAGACACGCTGCCTAATTTACTGTCTGTAGACTGCGCTTGATAAATGTAAGCTGTTTTAAAACCTAACAATTTACGCAACGGATTTGAATGGAATTCTAACACCTGTATTTTACTTAAAGGTATTTTTATTTCTCGTTTATTGAACAGCCCCATTTTAACTTCAAGATCTTCGCCTTTCTTAACAATGCTAAAGTCCCAATATTTATTGAACGCAAGAACAATACTTATGATCACAGAGAAGAATAAGAATAGGATTAAAAAGGTAACTGCAATCCCAGCACTAGCGCTAGAAACTATATTTTGCCATGAGAATTCTTCAAATAGATCTGGTAAAATTTCTTGCAAAATTTCATTTATTTGATACCATCCACCAGCAGCAACTCCTATGGCAAGACCGCCACTTTTCAGATGGTTTTGAGTGATACCTACTTTTAAAATATCTAGAAAACCTAGTTTTAAGATGACAGTTTCTGCAACAGTGGTTCTTTTTTTGGTAGTTGCTGCATTCACCGTTTCAGTAGTAGCTGCATGCAATTCGTTTGATTCAGATATTTCTTCTTCTACAGGATTGATTTCTTCTGTAATTTCTTCCTTACGTTCTTGTAGTAATTCTTTGAACTGACCGGCAAAAACTTTATCGAGACCAGGAATTTCTAATTCTTTTGCTTTAGAACCAGCCGTTTCTACTTCTAGAGAAACTATTCCTAGAATACGCTGTACTATATTTTGATTGATATTAATAGATTGAATGCGCTCTAATGGTATAGCCTTACGCTCTTTTTGCAATAGGCCTTTTTGTATAATAAGCTCATTATCCTCAATGTGGAACGTAAAATAAATATATCTTATAATTGGA
>CAZBCH010000327.1:0-3451 GCA_964490235.1 uncultured Flavobacteriaceae bacterium
ACTGGAATACTGCATTTACCTGTCCAGGACGTTCATCTTTAGGAAAAGCGTTTAAACCTGTAATAGGCTCTTCAAAATCTTGATGTACTAGAAAGGATAATCCACCAGGTAATTTGATACCAGTGACCTCTTGAGTCTCATCATCTACCCAACCGAAAAGATACAAATCTGCCGGAGCTGATTTTTCATAATGTCCTTCCATAGCAGCCAGTTTTGCTGGTTGATTAACGGCAACACCATCTGCAGAGCTGTGTCCAGAAATAAGTTGAGTGAGAGAAATAATTGTAGCTAGCCCTAGAGCGATTTTAAAAGCTTTTTTAGAAACTTCTATGTATCGACCTTTTAATAAATAATAAGCGTGGACACTCAAAACCAAAAATGCTCCAGCAAGAAAGGCTCCTTGCCACACGTGAATGATTCTATCTACACTAGATGGATTAAAAACCATTGCCCAGAAATCAGTAACCTCTGCTCTCGCATCAAAACCTTCACCTACGATATGGTATCCGGCAGGCGTTTGTTGCCAGCTATTTGCTACAACAATCCAGACTGCAGAAAACATAGATCCCAGAAATACACCTATGGTAGAAATGAAATGCACTCGAGGAGAAACTCGATTCCAGCCAAAAAGAAGAATCCCTAAAAACGCACTTTCTAACCCAAAAGCAAACAAACCTTCGGCAGCAAGAGCACTTCCAAAAATATCTCCTACATATCTAGAATATACAGCCCAGTTAGTCCCGAACTCAAATTCCATGATGATACCAGTTGCAACACCTATCCCAAAGGTGATTGCAAAAATCTTTAACCAAAAACGTGTAAGAATCTCATATTGTTTATTTCCAGTTTTTAAATACATTCCTTCCATAAACACCATAATTAGACCTAATCCAATACTAAGTGGTGGATAGATATAGTGAAAGGCAATGGTAAAGGCAAATTGTATACGGGCTAGAATTTCTGTATCCATCATGATATAATTTTGTCTTACAAAAATAGGTTCTAGGCTTATTTTGTTATGTTACAATAGTCACTTAAAAGCTTATAATTTTTAAAATTACGCTTTCGCGAAAGCAATGATGTCAACCATTTTACCTAGTTGTAACGGTTGTATTTGGGAAAAAGATTTTCTGAGATTTTGAAAGTCATGATTTTTAAAGTGTATAAATTATAAAGCCCTTATGTAGAAAACAGAAGGGCTTTATAACTATTAAAAATTGGGTTATTAATCTTGGTAAGCAGACAGCATCCATACAAGTTTCTCTTGTTGTACGATATAATCACTCATAAGCGCTACCGTTCCTTCATCGTTTGCATCACCGGCAATAGATAATATTGCTCTCTCTTTAGTTAAAAGAATTTTTAAGGATTCAAGTATACTGTTAATAGCAATTTCACCATCTGTCACGTTTTCTGCAGATTTTATCTCTGACGTATCTAGGTATGCAGTAAAAGTATGTAAAGGTGTCGCGCTTAAGGTTAGAACACGCTCTGCAATTTCATCAACCTTGATTAAGGCATCGTTATAAAGTTCTTCAAATTTAAGATGTAGTTCAAAGAATTTTTTCCCTTTTATATTCCAGTGAAAACCTCTTAAGTTCATATAGAACATTTGATAGTTTGCAAGAAGATCATTAAGCTCAACTGCTGTGTTTTGAGATGCATTAATGTCTAGTCCTATGTTGTTCATCTTTTTCATAATATATTATTTAAATTGTTCTATGTTATCACTTAAATCATATACGGTGGCACTTGCTAGTTTTTTCTGTAAAATGCTACTTCCTGCAGCGCTGCGATAACCACCTGCACAATGTACTACGATAGGTTTATCGGTAGGGATCTCGCTTGCTGTATCTCTCAATTCATTTAATGGATGAGATAAGGCACTCTCAAAAAACTTTTCTTCTTCTACCTCGCTGGTATTACGTATATCTACTATGGTATAATTATCTGGATTCTCTTTGAAATCGGCTAGATCTAGTGATGGTGTTTGTTCTAGGTTTTCCTGAGCAAGGGTGATTACCTTTGTAAGTAATTTTTCATATCCGATTTTTGCCACTCGATGCAACATAGCATCTTTATTTTCTTCAGTATCAATCACAAGAGTAAAAGTATCTTCTGGAGTGACGATGGAACCTAACCAAGTTTCAAATTTGGAATTTTCAGAAACGGCCTGAATATTAAAACTACCTTTAATGTGGCCTTTTTTGAAAGTAGCTTCATCTCGCATATCTACTATAAGACCAGTAGCACTTGTATTTTCTTCAAATGGTATTTCAGATATGGATGGTTCTAAACTGTCTGCACCTGTTTTATTAATATCAACATCATACCCAAAATAAGATGGAATGAAAGGTTGTCCATCCAGTATAGTTGACATAAAATCTTCTTTAGACTGCGTTTTAAAAGCCCAATTATCTCTGCGTTCATCTCCTAATGTACTACTCACTGCATCGCTTAAATTTTTACCACATAAGGATCCTGCACCGTGTGCTGGATAAACTATAGCATCATCTGGTAAATCAGTAAACTTAGTAGTTACGGTATCATACATCATTCCCGCAAGCTCTTCTCGTTTTGCTTGCATATTTCCGGCTTTTTCACGTAAATCTGGACGACCTACATCACCTATAAATAAAGTGTCACCTGTAAATAAAGCTGTATCATCACCATCTGTGGCAACGATTGTAATACTGTCTGGTGAGTGTCCCGGCGTGTTGATTGCTTTTAGAGTAATATCGCCTATCGTAATATGATCACCATCGTCAAATGGTTGATGCGGATAGTCTGCACCTAGCTTTTCACTATTATAAATGGTAGCACCTGTTCCTTTATGCAGCTCTAGATGCGAGCTTAGAAAATCTGCATGAGGATGCGTTTCAATGATAGCAGTGATGGTAGCGTTGTTCGCTTTCGCGAAAGCGTAATACTGACTAGGATCACGTTCTGGATCAACAATAGCCATCTCGCCATTACTAACTATCGCATAGGAGTAATGTGCTAACGGTTTGTATTCAAATTGTTTAATGTTCATAGCTGTATTTTTAATTTATTTAAGGACTTTATTAAAGATAAATAAAGCCCTTATTTATTTGATTTAAATATCTTTTTTTGCAAGATACCAAGTGATTTTTTCAACAGAATCATCTGCTAGTCTTGCATTTAATGCATCTAATGATTTAGGCGGTGGACAGATTGCTTGATCACCTCTTTTCCAGTCTAATGGCATTGCTACTTTGTGCTTATCAGACATCTGTAACGCATCTAAGGCTCTTAAAATTTCATCCATATTACGACCAACGTTAAGTGGATAATACATGATAAGTCTTATTTTTTTTGAAGGATCAATGAAGAATACTGCTCTAACTGCAGCGGTCTCACTTTCATTAGGTTGTAGCATTCCATAAAGTTTTGATACCTTCATGTCTATGTCTGCAATGATCGGGAAGTC
>CAZBCH010000328.1:0-4380 GCA_964490235.1 uncultured Flavobacteriaceae bacterium
TGACGATATGGTGGTGCTAGAAAAATGGATTCCTAATAAGCCACTTTCAGCTATTTATTTCAATGGAGAAAGGGAATTATTTTACGTAAAGCGGTTTTTAATTGAAAATGAAGAGCGCGAAGAATCCATCATTACAGATCATGAAGGGTCTTATTTAGAAATAATTTCTACAGATTATAAACCAGTTGCAGAGCTTGTTCATGCTAAGCCTAGAGGTAAGGAGCAGCCAGAAAATGAAGAAATCCTTTTAGAAGAATTTATTGCTGTAAAAGGAATTGCTGCACAAGGTAATATGCTTACTAAAAGTAAAATCAAACAAATTAATTTGTTAGATCCTTTGCCATACGAACCTGAAGAACAAACTCCAGCTGCAGAAATAGAGGTGAAAGGAGAAGAGGAACTCGATAATGATCAAAAAGCTCAAAGTGAAATAAAACCATCTTCTAATTATAATCAAGACTTACCTGATCCTGAGATAGACGATACTGGGCAATCCAGTTTATTTTAAGATATTTATAAGTTTCATAAAAGCGGTAAATTTTAACTTTACCGCTTTTATTTTGTTTCCGCTTTCGCGAAAGCGAGATTTTCATAACAACCAACTATAAATTAATTAGTAATGAAACTAATAAGTGAGTTTAAAGAATTTGCCGTAAAAGGTAACATGATAGACATGGCAGTAGGTATAATCATAGGTACTGCTTTTAATAATGTAGTTCAAACACTAGTTAAGAAAGTGTTTCTTCCTCCATTATCATTTTTAACCGATGGTGTTAACTTTGAAGATAAGAAATACGTATTACGAGAAGCTGTAGAAGGTGCAACAGGAGATCGGGCAAAAGAAATCGCTATAAGCTACGGAGAGTTAATTAATGTAACTATAGACTTTCTTGTGATAGGCTTTGTAGTTTTTATAGTTGTAAAACTTATGAATAAATTGCGCAATGATGCGCAGGATCCTAAAAATAAACAGGTGGTTACTCCTAAGGATATAGAACTTTTAAATGATCTTAAAGAATTGATGCAAGAGCAGAATAGACTGCTTAAAGCAAAGTGATTTTTTTTGTAAACTAAGTACTTTTAATAAAGGCGCTTTACGTATTGTAAAGCGCCTTTATTATTTTATATACATTTATTTCTTTACTGCAGTGCCTTTATAAATCTGGTCACGACCAGATTGTGTAAATTCAAATGAATAAGAATCCTCACTTGTAGATAGGATTTTAAATAAATAGGCACGACTTTCGGCGTTTGTTTCAGGATCTATAGGTATTACTCTCCATTCACAATCATTGATCCACTCAATTCTTGATGTATCCACTTTATTTTCAAATCTTTCAATTTGTAGATTTTTTGTACGAGTAAATTCGGTTCTCAATAATTTACCACCACTTTCTTGCTCCCAGATAAATGTTCCTTCTTGAAAATCCTGACAGTCTCTTTTATTTTCATAACAAGCACTACAAAATAAAATAAGGAGAAGTAATAAGGGATGTCTTTTCATCTAACTTTTTTTACAAAGTTAATTCTTGTATTCATAGCTAAGGTATAAAATATTCAAAACTTCCATCATCATAAAGCAAAATCACTTTTTGTATATTTTTCCCGTTATTTTGCTTTGTATTAACTACGGTGCTTCTTGTTTCCATAGTGCTGAACAAGTCATGAGAAGCTTCACTTTTTTTTACCTCAGCTTCATTAGTAGTTGTTGATTGTACTTTAGAACGATTAGGTAAATCTGTAGAAGGAGTAGAGATATTCTTTTCTTGAGATTTAGGATAGGTACCTTTTCCATTAAGCAACCAGTACAAGTCTACTTCAGGAAATTCTTTAACTGTATTAATTACAAAATCGAGACTAGGCTTATTACGACCAGAGATGATATGCGAGATGGAACTACGTCCTACATGAATACGTTCAGCAAACGATGAGGCATTTAAACCATGCTGATCCATAATTTTTTGCAATCTTTTAGAAAATTCTGCTGAGTTTATCATAGTTACAAAAGTAAACAAATTATTGTTTACAAATGTGTTTATTATTGTAAACAGATGCTCATTTCATCCGTAAAGACTACAAATCATCAATGAAATTCGTTAAACTAAAGGTTTATTTCGTTAGATATTTTCAACTGAATTTAAATAATTTAAATAATTATTTTGACCCTTTAAAATTTTTGTAAACCTTCTATAATAATGTGTATGAAATACTATTATAAAAAGAATGTTTTATTTATTACAATTGTAAACAAGTGTCGTAATGCAAATGTTTACAATTGTAAATAAGGAGATGTTTACGTTTGTAAACGATATTGAGGTTACATTTGTCAATCTCAATATCACTTCAGGAGAACATTGATTTTTTACATATACATTATACTTTACTATGCTGCCTAGATACTATACCTATTCTGAATTTGAATCTTACTTTTCTACGTTACTATCTCGATTCAAAATAGATTCAATTAAAAAAATAGAAATCGGAAAATCCGTATTAGGAAAATCTATTTATGGTTTGAAAATAGGATCTGGAAATACAAAGGTTTTGGTATGGTCTCAAATGCATGGAAATGAATCTACCACTACACGAGCAATTTGTAAGCTTCTTGAAACAGTAGAAATTGAAAGAGAATTTGATAAATTACAATTGTATATTATTCCCATATTAAATCCTGATGGTGCTGAGTCATGGACCAGATTTAATGCAAATCAAGTAGATTTAAATCGAGATGCTATCCACTTATCACAACCAGAAAGCATGTTACTTAGAAACGTTATCACTGATTTCAATCCAGATTATTGTTTTAATCTTCATGGACAGCGTACTATTTACGGATCAATAGATGGTAAATTACCTTGTCAAATGTCATTTTTAGCACCAGCTGGTAATATTGATAGGACAATTACAGAAACGCGATTAAAAGCTATGAATGTCATTAATCAGATAAACCTTCAATTACAAAATCATGTAAATGGGATTATAGGTAGATATAATGACTCATTTAATTTAAATTGTGTAGGAGATTATCTTACTAGTGTTGAAGTTCCTACTATACTGTTTGAAGCAGGTCATTCAGGAGACGATTATTCCAGAAATGAAATAAGCGATCTAATACTAAGTTCATTGAAGATAGCTCTTAAAACAATTAATGATCATATCCAATATTCTGAAACAACTGCAAGTGATTATGAAAAAATTTCTCCTATCGATAGCAACTTTACCGATGTAATAATTAAAAACTACCCTACTAGTAACGGCAAAACATCTTTGTTCATCCAGTTCCACGAGCAGATTCATGAAAATTCTCTTTATTTTGTGCCTATTCTTATAGGGCTTAATAAAAATGATATTTTAAACGCTCATAGAGTAATTGATCTATCTAATCATACTGGTTATAAAAATGATTTAATTATAGATGAAAACCTAGAAGTCACGTGTGTGTCCTTAGATATTAAAATTTTTGCCAATTAATTGTAAAACCTTCTTATTTCTTAGTTTATTAATAATGATTATCTTTATTTTGCGATTAATTGTTAGAAAAAGATAATAAAATGGCGAAAATCGACGAAATAGATAAGCAAATTCTAGACGTTCTTATTGAAAACACCAGAACTCCTTTTACAGATATAGCAAAAAGGCTTAATATAAGTGCTGGTACAGTGCATGTAAGAGTAAAAAAAATGGAAGAGTCAGGAATAATTCATGGATCTTCTCTTACAGTAGATTACCATCAATTAGGATATACCTTTATCGCATACATAGGCGTTTTTCTAGAAAAAACTAGTACTACACAATTTGTAATTAGTAGAATCAAGGAGATACCATTTGTTACTGTTGCTCATATCACTACCGGAAAATTTAATATTTTCTGTAAAATTCGTGCAAAGGACACAACTCATGCAAAAAAAATCATTTTCATGCTTGACGACATTGATGGAGTAAGTCGCACTGAAACAATGATAAGCCTAGAAGAAAGCATCAATGATAAGAAGCGATTATTACACAAGGTATTTCAAGATTTATAATGTTTCAATTAAAAGAAATTACTAGTGATGAATATTCTGATTATTACAGCAGGTATTTATCTTTAATCGATCAAGAGGTTTTTATAAAGGACGTTTTAAGTAATTCATTAGCAAATACGTTAAGTTTACTTGAAGAGGTTGATAAGCCTCTGACTTATAAATATACTTCTGATAAGTGGTCTATTGGGCAAGTCTTAATGCACGATATCGATACAGAACGCGTATTTGCATATAGAGCATTACGTTTTATGAGAAAAGATACTAGTGAACTTCCAGGTTTTGATCAAGATATTTTTATAAATGGATTAGGTAATATCGCTTTCGCGAAAGCGGAATTAAAACGCATAAAAAAAGC
>CAZBCH010000329.1:0-7337 GCA_964490235.1 uncultured Flavobacteriaceae bacterium
ATGAGCGGCTATATATCAGATATCAACCTAGAGGCACTTAAAAACACAGTACCATTTCAACATAATAATTATGGTCGTGGCGATGTGATCGGTTTTACAGATAACACGCAGTTTAGAGCTTTCTGGTATGGAACTAATAAATTATTGATGAATGCTATTTTCTTTGCTGAGGAAATGTAATGATTAGGTGTTAATTTAATAAAGATTGAATTAAATACAGTTTTGAGTTAAAAATATGGAAGCCTTTTTCAAAATATTGATAGTAATAGCAAATTTGTCTTTCGTGTTCTATTTGCTCTATTTTTTAAGAGGTTTAATTAAATATGGTAAAAACGTTTTTGAACATCGTAATAAAACGGCAAGCATCATAGTTTTAATACTAACTTTAATTCAGTTGGGAAATAAGAATGATGAAGAAACCAATTCATTCAAAGTCTATAGTAGCAATTTGACATCAACAAGTTTTGAAACTAATTATTACCAGTTAGAGAAAATTGCTTTTGAAGAAGTGAATCTGTTTATAAAATCCAGAGATATTAATCAAGATGACATTCTCATTGAGGGAATTTTATCCCAATCAGGATTAGTTATGGGAACCAAAATCAAATTGATAAGATCTGAAATTGGATGCTCTAATAAGCAGTGTTTTATTGAAACTTCTTATCTTAAATCGTGGAATATTTTTGGCATCCAATTATATTCACAACTAAAGAATAAAAAAACTCCTTTAAATTCAGTTTAAAGGAGTTTTATTTAGTTTAAATTATGGATCAATAAAGTTTTAACCTACACGATCACCATTTTTTGCATGAGCATCTGGTTGAAGCAATATTACATCTTTATCGTCTCCTACAATGCCTAGAACAAGACATTCACTCATAAAATTTGCTATTTGTTTTTTAGGAAAATTGACCACCGCAATCACTTGCTTTCCTACTAATTGTTTCTTAGTGTATCGCTTTGTGATTTGAGCACTTGATTTTTTAATTCCTAAATCTCCAAAATCAATTTGTAATTGAAAAGATGGATTTCTAGCTTGAGGGAAATCACATACTGTAAGTATAGTCCCTACACGCATATCTATCTTTTCAAAATCATCCCAGGATAATTCCATTAGTGCATTTTAAGCTTCTCAATCATTTCTCTTGAAATCGCGACATCGGCACCATATGCATCAAGTAAAAGTCCCTTACTACCATCTTTACATTCAAGTGCATATAGAATCATATTGTCACCAGGATTAGTCATTCCTTCAAAACGATAGAACTCTACAACCTCTATCTCTCCGGCTTTCCATTCTTTTTTCAACTCTTTGGAATGAACACCATCCTCAACTAGATCAAAATCAATTGTATAACCTTTATTTTGTAAATCTTCTGTTGCTTCTGTAACTGTATCGTACGCCTTTTTCATGTTTTTTATTTTAAACTTATAAAACTTCAATGAATTAAAAGAACCTTTAAATAAAGTTTAGCAACTCGATTTAGTAGATTTAGATGTCTTCATTTATGAACACGATGACTGTTTGAGAAATTTTTATATTGATGATCTCGCTTTCGCGAAAGCGAAAAATCCAAAATACCGTAACAAAACCTCTATTTTTACTACTAATTAAACAAAGCGATTTTATGTCATTAACACCATCTACTATGTTACCATTAGGAACTAAAGCTCCAGATTTTACGTTGCTAGATACAGTAAGCGGCGACATGATGCAACTGAATCAACTTAAGGGTTCAAAAGGTACCGTTATTATGTTTATATGCAATCATTGTCCCTTTGTCCTTCATGTTAATGAAGAACTCGTGCGAGTTGCAAATGATTATAGAGTTACTGGTTTTCATTTTATAGCAATTTCTAGCAATGATGTTGTGAAGTATCCACAGGACAGCCCTGAAAAAATGAAACAGCATGCTGATGAGCATGATTACCCATTTCCTTATTTATATGATGCTACTCAAGAGGTTGCTAAAGCATATGACGCTGCTTGCACTCCCGATATATACCTTTTTGACACATCACTTAAATTAGTATATCGTGGACAATTAGATAATTCACGCCCTGGGAATGGTATCCCATTAACAGGAAGATCTTTAAGAGAGGCTATGGATGCTATTTTGGGGAATAAGCAAGTCCCATTGTTGCAAAAACCTAGTATGGGATGCAATATCAAATGGAAGTAGAATATAATGTAAAGCATTAATTATCCATTAAAATTGAAATGGTAAGTTCAAATTCTTCTATATAAGCCATGGAGATCATAGATAAATCATTGAACTATGGCTTTATTTGTGACCTAGAAATAGTAATTTAGCAGCTTAACAAATAAGTTTATGTTTTCACTAAAAGTGATCTGGAATCCGCTAGAAGGTCTTGATTTAGGTTTTTTTACCCTACATTTTTATAGTCTATCATATGTCATAGCTTTTGTGTTAGGCTGGTATGTTATCAAACCTATTTTCAAAAGAGACAATGTGAGCGTGGAGAAAATAGACCCATTGTTCATGTATACCGTTATAGGTTGCCTAGTAGGCGCACGTATAGGACATTATTTATTCTATGAAACTGCCATATTATTTAACGATCCACTACACGTATTGCTACCTTTTAAAACGGATCCATTTGAATGGACAGGATTTGCTGGAATGGCAAGTCATGGAGCAGCAATAGGTATTATAATAGCGATGTTCTTTTATAGTCGCAAGCACTTACAAAAAAACATGTTATGGATCTTAGATCGCATTGTAATACCTACCGCTATAGGTGGAACTTTTGTACGATTGGGAAATTTAATGAACAGTGAAATCAATGGTGAAGCAACCGATTTTTTTGCTGGTTTCAAATTTGTAAGGGACACAAGCGATGATGATGTTGTTGCGGCTCTAAGTAAAGTTCAAGTTCAAGGTACTGATAATAAAATAGATGCTCTAGTTAATGATCCTCAATATGCAGATTTACTAGCTTCTATTCCTTACAAACATCCTGCTCAATTGTATGAGGCCATTTGTTACGTAGGTGTATTTATAATTTTACATACTGTATATTGGAAAACAGAAAAACGTAACAAACTAGGTTATTTATTAGGGTTATTTTTTGTCCTTCTTTTTGTAGTGCGTTTCTTTATTGAATTTATCAAAGCACCTCAAACAGATGCCGATAAGGAATTAATGATAGACCTAGGTCTCAATACCGGACAATTATTAAGCATACCATTTATTCTCATCGGTCTTTTCCTTATGTTCAGGCCAGAAGGATTGTTTGAAAAGAAAACCAATGCGTAATCTACTTATAGGTGTTTTGATAACAGCTGGTCTCACGAGCGGCTGCAAGCCTAATTTTGAAGAAGAGATGAAGGCTAAAGACTTCAGTTTTAAAAATGAAGCTACTGGTTACTTTATCTCACGTAATCAAGACACTATAAAAAAACTACAATTAGAACTCGCTGAGACTGACTACAAAATTCATTTAGGGATGACTTTTAAAGAAGAACTTAATGAGAATCAAGGGTTACTGTTTGTATTTGACACTTCTTATCCACGGCAGTTTTATATGAAAGACACTAAGATGGCTTTAGATATAGTTTTTTTGGACGAAAACAATGTTGTAGATAGTTTTGTTTCTCATGCCCTACCCAAAGACACTACTATCTGGAAAAGTAAAAAACCAGTGAAATTTGTACTCGATTTAAAAGCTGGTAATGCCACCAAAATAGGTCTTAAAGAAGGTGACCAGTTTATCTGGAAATAAGGTTATCGTTGATTTTTATAGACTTTGGCTCTTCAATTATCGATTACAATGCTGTTCTGTATTACTTTATAAAATAAAATAAGGTCAATCTTTAATATTATTTACATTTGGATCGATTTAAGTTAGATCACAAACTACAAAACTACCGTAGTGTTAATTTCTACATTATTATAGTTATCTAATAAAAAAATGCCACTCTTAGAAGTGGCATTTTTTAAAATGTATATAAAGGGATCGCTTTCGCGAAAGCGATACTTCAAATTACAGCATTTAATAATTAATATATAACCAGCTGGCAATATCCTCAGTATCAGGATCATTAAATTTAATTACATAGAAATACGTTCCAACAGGTAATAATCCATCTCCACTATTCAATCCTGCATTAGGAATTCCTGCAAATTCTACATAATTGCTTGCTTTAGTTTCATAAACAACAGAGCCTAATCTATTAAATACTTTTAATTCAAAATTTGAATATTGATCGATTCCAGGAATGGAGAAAGTATCATTAATAGAGTCACCGTTAGGAGAAAAACCTTCTGGCACCTCTACTTCACAGGTTTCTACAATAAAATTAAATGTAGATGTATTGTAACAACCGGTTGTATTGTCAACTAACCTTACATAAATAGTACCGCCTGATACAATAGAAGTTGAAGAAAGCGCATTACTACCATTATCTGCATCTGATTGAGAAGTATGATATGAAATGGTGAAACCTGTAGCAGATTGACCATTTAATATCGCTGCATCATTGACACTAAAGTCAAATGCTGTAGCACCATCGATAGGTGATTCATCACATTCTGTTACATCTGGTGCATTCCCTACTAAAGGTGGCGCATTAACGATTAAATCAAAAACACCAACTGTAAAACAGTTAGGATCTTGGATATTAGATACTCTAGCAAAGATGGTTTCTCCAGTAGAAGCATAAACATCTGGATTAGCTATTGCATTGATATTTGCATCAGCATCAGCCTGTGAAGTAAAATAATCTACTCTAAATTCTGTCGATGATTGAGAACCTAAAATGGTTGCATCTTGGCTAGTTAGATCAAAAACAGGAACAATTGTAGCATCGCTAGGATCTTCACATAATTCTAAATCTGCTACAAAATTAAATTCTGCTGTGGAGTAAACAATATTTAATTGCTGCACATTGAAACATCCTGTTGCTCTTTCTTCAACTCTAACAAACACAGTTTCATCAGCGTTCACATCATAAGCTGCTGGAGTAGCTATAGCATTTGTCCCAGCATCAGCGTTTGTAGAATCATTGTAAAATGTGACATCATAAAGAGTTGAATCTAAACCATTGAGGACTGTAGTGTTTTGTGCGGTTAAATCAATTGTTGCGGCACCAGAAGGCTGGCATATTATTAGATCATTAGGCGCAGCAGTTGTTATTTCGGCTGCTACGTCTATACATACTGTCTCTGTATAAGTACATCCAAAACTATCAGTAAATTCAAAATCATAACAATTCTGTCCAGCGGTTGTAGGAGTTACCGTGATAACATTCCCATTAGTGGCAGTTATATCTGGATTTGCAGCCCAAGCCTCGGTAACTTCACCTGGCTCATAACTTCCTGCTGTAGGAATAATTGCAGGATTAAAATTGATTCCCCATTCAAAAATATAGCCGTTGTCAATACTTAAGTTATCAATTATATCCAGACACCATAAACCATTTAAAGGGGTTCCTATAAAGCTGGAAAATGGATCTTCTGGTAAATAATCTCCCGCTGGCATAGGAGTTCCAAAATTTACTGCAGCTGTGGAGTTATCTAGCGTTGCAGTTGCAGATCCTCCTTCAGTGAAGTTATAAATAAAACCTACGCCAGGTGTAGTTGTACCATCATCTAGAGCTTGCCCTAAGAATCTACCACCACCTGAGTTTGGAAAAGTTAAAAATCTTACTTGTGTTCCGTCAGGAGCGGTAAGAATGATATCTAAATCACCCATATAAGAGTGCTCCATATTAATAAAAACACTAGCTATATCTGAAGCACTTTGAAATGTAGTACCTACATTAAAACCTGTTACGTCAATACATGTTTGATAAGCTACACCACTACCGTCAGGAAGAAATGTTTGACCAGTAATAGGCGGAGCTACATCAGCAAAAAATTCTACTGTTTCAACCATACCAGTAATATCAGTTGATTCACCAAAACAGATAGAAGTATCTGCCGCTTGAGTTCCTGTAAAATCAGGAGTTGTAGAAACCTGAATTAACACATCACTAGATTCTCCTATAGATCGATCTCTACAACCTGTAGGATCTCTTGCAACATAATCAACTCTATATATACCAGGTCCAGCATAGGTTTCTGAAGCTGTGGTTCCTGGAACGATTGTACCGTCTGATAATAAAAACTCAAATGTTGCACCTGTTGAATCATTACTAAAGTTTGCGCTACCTGTAAAGTTTACAGTTTCACCTTGGCAAATTCTGATTATGCCATCTACATCTGGTGCTGGCACCGAAGTAACAGAACTCGTTATAGTCTGACAGTTATCTATACATGCAACTGTGGCTTCCCAACCTTCACTTACATTTGAAGAGTCAGATCTAAATCTGAAGGTTAAACATCCTGAAGTATTTGCAGCACTAGATAGTACTATACCAGGTGAGTTACTTCCCAAAAAAACTCCAGTTAAAGGAGCTGTCGTATCATCACCATCATAAACAAATAATAAATCTCCAGAAGCTAAATTAAATGAATTAAAAGAGATTTGCATATCATCTGTTACAAATGGAGAACAAAACGTGATGATTGAGTCTTCTCCATTAGTATAATCACCAGTAAGACCACCAGAATCTGTAAAACTACCAGAACAAACTGTTAGTCGTCCATCTGCCATGGGGATTTCTTGGGCTGAGACAAAGGCTGCAAAGAAGAGTATACTTATGCAACTAAAGATTAGATTTTTCATAAGAGAATAATATTGCTTTTTGGATATAAATAATACATGCAAAATAATGAATTCTATTAACTCACTATTAAGTTTTTAAGTTTTCTATGAAACTTTTGTTCAACAATTTTGCATTATTAGCTAAAATACATAATAATACGATCATAGGAAACAAAAAAACGCCTGGTAAAATACCAAGCGTTTTTATTAATCTATCAATATTTCAAGCCTTACTTAGACTCTTTTTCTTCCTTAGTTTCTTTAGGAGTTAATTTACCCTTTGATTTATTCATAGTATCAAACATTACAGGTGTTGCTATAAATACTGAAGAATAAGTACCTACAATTACCCCTATAATTAATGCCAGCATAAATCCTTTAATAGATTCACCTCCAAAAATAAAGATCGCTAGTAGTACAATTAATGTAGTTAAAGATGTATTCAAAGTACGAGAAATTGTACTACTTATCGCTCCATTTACAGTCCTTGGGAAATCCCAATTAGTTCTCTCATTAATAAATTCACGAATTCTATCAAATACTACCACCGTATCATTTAATGAGTATCCAATTACTGTTAATATTGCGGCTATAAATGCTTGATTAATTTCCATTGAGAAAGGCATTACTTTATATAATAAAGAGAATACACCTAAAACAATTAA
>CAZBCH010000330.1:0-6311 GCA_964490235.1 uncultured Flavobacteriaceae bacterium
CTAGTAACTGGTAGCAGAAATAATTTAAGTCGAACTACTTTCATAGGTACTTTTGCAGATGCTGGAAATAATGATGTTACACTAATAGGTTATAGTACTCGAGTAGATGGACAGTATGGTGTTGCAATGGGTACAAATACAGATGTTTTAAGTACAGGCTCTATAGGATTAGGATATAATACAACTATCGCTTCTGGTTCTAACAACTCTGTAGGAATAGGTCGTGAGGTAGAAATAGATAATCAAGAAGCCGTGGCGGTAGGTTCCAATTCTATTGCTCAAGCAAATGGTGGTATTGCGATAGGACATCAAGCTACGGTAGATGGCACTGGAAATACGACCACTTTCACTGGAAATAATATGGCGATAGGATACGAAGCCTCAGCAACTAACAACAATAGTATCGCCATTGGAGCAACATCCATTGCTAGCGGTGAGAATGCGATGGCCATAGGTCAAGGAGCAACAGCTCCAAATGATAATACAATGGTTTTAGGTGGAGTCACAAATCCACTATCTGTAGGAATCGGGACAGATGCTCCAGATGCGCTCGCATCTCTAGACTTAGGAGATACTAATAAAGGTATTCTTTTCAATAGATTAACTGATGCACAAATAACTACATTAGAGACTTCGTTAACAACTGCACATAAAGGTCTTGCGCTTTATGATGCGACAAATAATGTTTTTCAAGTTTGGGATGGAACTGCGTGGCAGTCTGCAGCAAATACAGATAATCAAGAACTTGCACTTAATGGTAGCAATCTAGGCATTACAAATAGTATGAATACAGTAGACCTATCACCGTTAACTGCAGATTTAGAAACTCGAGTTGCTGCTCTAGAAAATGCAACAGGATCAGCTTCTTCTGGAGATATGACACCTCTATTATTTAACTATCAGTCGGTAATTAGAGATACAGACGGTAACCCTATCAAAAATGATGCTGTAGATGTGCGTATAGCAGTAAGAGAAGATGGAGTTACTGGAACAGTTGTGTATAATGAAGAGCATAGTTTGACCAGTTCAGAATATGGTGTATTGAGTTTGAAAGTAGGTGGAGGAACTTTATTGAATGGAGATTTTTCTACTATCGATTGGGGTGAGCACGAGTATTATCTAGAAGTTTCACTTGACGCTGCTCAAACAGGAACTTTTACCACTTTGAGTACCACGCAACTATTAAGTGTTCCCTATGCATTACATGCTAGAAGCGCAGACTTCATAACAGGATCTACAGGAACTACTGGCTCAAGAGCTGCAAAGTCTAGCCAAAACACAGAAATACAAGATCTTAAAAATCAAGTAAAGCAACTGCAAGCTCAGATGCAATTACTGATTGATAAGAAAAAATAAAACTAGAATTATGAGGTATCTAATTTTAATTTGTTGTCTCGCTTTCGCGAAAGCGGGATTATCACAAACGACCTTATCACATCAAGTTATTGGTTCATTAGGAAGTACAGAAACAGTAGGGAATGTGGTACTCGAACAGAGCCTAGGTGATCTTGTCATAGTCTCAAGTAACACAAGCGATGATGTAGCCTCTGGTTTTCAGCAGGGAAGAAAGTACATCGATTATATATATGAATCAAGTAACTGGAGACCATATGCACCAGAATCTAACGCTACTTTTATAGATAATTTCTTTATAAGAAGTGATGGTGCAGTTTTAGGCAGTGCCATAGATATAAAAGATATAACAATAGAAGGCGCATATACCATAAATTTAGGAAGCTTCAACTTATCCTTTAAAGGAGATTTATCAAGCCAAAATAGCTCTGTAACAAATGGTAATCTTGTATTTGTAGGAGATAATGGAGAATCAAATCAATTATACACTACTGGAATAAATGTAGAAAATTTTGTGAAAGATGGTAGTGATTCCTTCACTTTAAATGAGGCAATGACTCTTACAAATCTTTTTACACTTAAGAATGGTGTTGTGGATACTGCAAATGGAAATTTGATATTTCTAAGCACCTCATCAAATACTGCCGAAATTGCACCAAATGAAGGCGGCTCAATGCTTGGAGAGTCAGTTATACAAAGATATATCCCACCTAAAAGAGCTTATAGATTTCTTGCAAGTAGTGTAAATACTAGCGGTAGTATTTTTGAAAATTGGCAAGAAAACGGTTCTAACAACAGTGGATTAGGAACCCACATTTCTGGTTCAATGAGCGGTGCAAATGGTTTTGACGCGACGCAATCTGGAAACTCAAGTATGTTCACCTATGACAACTTAAATCAAGGTTGGAATGCTGTTGCAAATACTGATGTTAGAGGACTCGATATAGGCGAAGCCTATAGAATTATGATCAGAGGTGACCGTACTGTAGATTTAACAAATAATGCTACCACTCCTACTCCTACAACACTTAGAGCAAAAGGTACAATGAATGTTGGAATTTATCAGGATGATCAACTTTCTATTACAGCTGGAGGATTCAATTTTATAGCAAATCCTTTTCAAGCGACGGTAAACATAAACACCGTTTTACAAGGCTCTAATAACTTAAACCTTAATAGATACTACGTATGGGATCCTACAATTAATGCACGAGGCGCTTATGTAACTGTAATGCTTCCTTCTGGTAGTAATATAGCTGGATCTTCTGCAAATGAGTATTTACAACCGTCTCAGTCTGCTTTTGTAACGACGCTTAACAATACAACAGTCGTTTCTCCAACTGAAATTATCTATAATCAAGATGACATTGTGAATGGAAATCAAACTACTGTTTTCTCTATTCCAACAAATGATTTTGAAATTATAGGGAAATTGAATAAAGTTGTGCCAGGACAACCATTGCAGTTTCTAGATGCGTGGGGAATATTTATGAGAAGCCAGTATACCAATTCGGTAGACCCTATGGACGCTCCTTCTTTAGGAAACCCAGATGAGACCATAAGTATAGTTAATGGTACAGATTATTTAAATATTGAGTTTAGAAATGTCCCTAGTAATTTAGATATTATTCCTCTAAATCACACCAATTATAGGCATTCATCTTATAACTATCAGTTTAAAATAGATGCGATTCCAGCTGGTACAAATGTTTACCTACAGGATAATCATTTAAATACAAGTAGTCAATTAAATGAAGGTTTAAACGACTATCAATTTACAGTAGATTCAAATATAGCAGGCTCTATTCAAGAAGATCGCTTTCACCTATTCTTTACAAATACTACCTTGAGTGAAGATCCTATTGAAGTACTTACTGGTTTTGAACTATATCCTAATCCAGTGAAAGACATTATTTATATAAGATGGAACAACAACGGCTCTCAAGAAGAAGAATTATCCTATAGATTGATTAACACGCTGGGACAAATAATAAGAACAGGAACACTCGACTTCACGGGCAATGCGTCTAATATCAAAGATTTAGGAAATCTAGCTAGCGGTAGTTATTTTGTAGAATTAAGTCTTAACGATGCCACTAAAACAGTACAAGTTATCAAAGAATAAGTTTTGATCGATACATTATTTAAATTAAAAATCCCTTTCTAAAATTTTAGAAAGGGATTTTTAATTCTGAACAATAATTAATACAGCTGTAATATTGACTGAATGTCCAAACGTTATTACAAAATATCTTGCTATCAAAGCGTTGAATATACGTGGAGTCAAAATCGGTTTACAGGAGGAGCTGATACCGTAATCATGATTGTATATTGAGACGATCCTTAATTTAAAATAGAAGAAGTTTACACCATAACGTATATTAAGGTAGCTACTGGGCAAGTAATAATGTATTTTGAAATTAATTATGATATTGAAAATGATAAATTAGATCAAGAAGAAGAAATTGAATCAGGAACATTAACCATCACTAAAAACTCAAATGGAACTTATATTTTTAATATTGATAACGGTTTTTTAGATGCAGTCGGTAATGAGTTTACTCTAGATTTTCATGCTACGTTGACCCTATTAACGCCATAAAAAAATCCCTTTCTAAAAATTTTAGAAAGGGATTTTCAAGATTAACGTGAATCGTGAACTACGGTCTGTTTGTTGCCACTGGCTCTTTACTTACCCAAGTGTTAACTGCTACAATAGCATTTTCACGATAATCTACCTCAGTAAGTTGGTCGTTATTCCAGAAAAACCATTTACCTGCTTTTCTATTGTTTTTATACTCTGCCTTAGCAGTTTTTTGACCTTCAGCACTATAGCTGATCCACTCACCGTGTCTTTTGTTGTTTAAAAAAGTTCCTACTTGTGCAACTGCTCCATTTTCATGATAATAAGTCGCTTTTACTAAGCCATCTTCCATCTTTTCAAAAGTAGGTTTAACCTCTTGTGCCATTCCTACGGCACCTAACATCATCACTGTAATAATCAATAATTTCTTCATCATCGTATTCTTTAATATTACTCAAAGTTAACTTTAAAATTACTTTTACACAACACTTAGGTAACATTAAATTTACATTAAGTACTTATTATATTGTTTTACAGTTACTTAAATATGTATTTATATTGTATTATTAACGAGTTTATACTGTTTTAACAATAAATCTTTGCCTTTTTCTTATGTGTTTATCTATTAAAATCGGTTTATTTTTGCAAGCTTATAAGAAGGATTCATTATGTATAGATCACACGACTGTGGTAGCCTAAGAGCTAGCGATATAAATAAAGAAGTAACACTTGCCGGATGGGTGCAAAAAAGCCGCGATAAAGGTTTTATCGTTTGGGTAGATTTAAGAGATAGATACGGGATTACTCAATTGCTTTTTGATGAAGAACGCACAGACAAAGCCCTTATTGAAAAAGCACAAAATCTTGGTCGTGAGTTTGTGATCCAGGTAAAAGGAATTGTCATAGAGCGTGAATCTAAGAATAATAATATTCCTACTGGAGAAATCGAAATACTTGTTAAGGAATTAGAAATATTAAGCGAGTCTAAAACTCCACCCTTTACAATAGAAGACAACACTGATGGTGGTGAAGAGCTGCGTATGAAATACCGCTATCTAGACATACGTCGTAATCCTGTACGTGAGAACTTGATTTTCCGTTCTAAAGTAGCGATGGAAGTGCGCAATTTCCTTGCTGGAAAAGACTTTGTAGAAGTAGAAACACCTGTTTTAATCAAATCCACTCCAGAAGGTGCCCGCGACTTTGTGGTGCCATCGCGTATGAATGAAGGTCAATTTTATGCCTTGCCTCAATCACCACAAACATTTAAGCAATTGCTTATGGTAGGTGGTATGGATAAATATTTCCAGATTGTAAAATGCTTTAGAGATGAAGATTTACGTGCAGATCGTCAGCCAGAATTTACACAGATAGACTGCGAGATGTCTTTTGTAGAGCAAGAAGATGTTTTGAATATCTTTGAAGAAATGACTCGTCACTTATTGAAAAAAGTGAAGAATGTAGATATAGCAGATTTTCCTCGCATGACTTATCAAGAGGCGATGGAAAAATATGGTAACGATAAACCAGACATACGTTTTGGGATGGAGTTTGCTGATATTTCCGCTTTCGCGAAAGCGGGAGATTTCAAAATCTTTAACGAGGCAGAACTAGTAGTTGCCCTTGCAATTCCTGGTGGTGAAAGCATGACTCGTAAAGAAATTGATAAATTAATCGATTGGGTACGACGTCCACAAGTAGGTGCTACTGGAATGGTCTACGCAAAATATAACCTAGACGGTACTTACAAGTCTAGCGTTGATAAATTTTACTCGCAAGAAGATCTTGCAAAATGGGCAGAAGCTACTGGAGCAGAACCTGGTGATTTAATTTGTGTAATGTCTGGACCTGCAGATAAAACTAGAGCGCAATTAAGTGCCTTGCGTATGGAAATGGCTGAGCGTCTAGGATTGCGCAACCCTAATGAATTTGCTCCTTTATGGGTGGTAGATTTTCCTTTACTAGAATGGGATGAAGACACACAGCGTTACCACGCGATGCACCATCCTTTTACTTCTCCTAAACCAGAAGATATTGAAAAACTAAAAACAGATCCAGGTAACGTAAGAGCAAACGCTTACGATCTTGTAATGAATGGTAATGAAATAGGCGGCGGATCTGTTCGTATTTTTGATAAGGAGCTGCAAGCTTTAATGTTTGATCATTTAGGGTTTACTCCAGAAGAAGCAAGAGCCCAATTTGGTTTCTTAATGGATGCTTTTGAGTACGGCGCACCACCGCATGCAGGACTGGCTTTTGGCTTTGATAGATTAGTTTCTATCTTAGGAGGTCAAGAAACGATACGTGACTTTATCGCTTTCCCTAAAAATAATAGTGGTCGTGATGTAATGATCGATGCTCCTAGCGCCATTGA
>CAZBCH010000331.1:0-3213 GCA_964490235.1 uncultured Flavobacteriaceae bacterium
AAATTCAAAGTATTATTTCTATAAGTTCTCTCATCGCTGGATTGATTTACTTTGAGCCGTTATTGATCATTTTATTAGTTTTAAGCATCATTCCTTCTTTTATTAATGAAGCTAAATACAGTTCCCATCGTTACTCTGTTGCGAGAAGTTGGACTGCAGAGCGTCGCGAGCTAGACTATTTACGATTCATAGGAGCTAATAATCAAACCGCAAAAGAAGTGAAACTTTTCGGACTTACTGATTACATTGCCGGTCGTTTTAAGAAGCTTTCTGGAGATTATTATGAGATCAATAAAAAGCTCTCTCTTAAACAAAGTCTATATGGATCGCTTTTTAATATTTTAGGAATTCTGTTTTATTATGGCGCTTATATTTTTATCATTTTTAAAGTAATATCGGGAACACTTTCTATAGGAGAACTTACTTTCTTATCAGGCTCGTTTAATAGGTTGCGCAACAACTTACAAGGTTTCTTTTCTAGGTTTACAGCCATTTCAGAAAGTTCTTTATACTTGAGAGATTACTTTGATTTTTTAGATATAGAGATCCAAGAGAATGCATTGCACTACACTCCTATTCCTGAAACAATTGAAAAAGGGTTTGAACTGAAGAATGTGCATTTTGGTTATGCAGGAAGTGATGTAGAAGTTCTTAAAGGAGTTAACTTCACTATTAAAGCTGGCGAGAAAATAGCTTTTGTAGGACAAAATGGCGCTGGAAAAACTACACTTATCAAATTGATCTTAAGGTTCTATGAGCCTACTCAAGGTGAAATTCTTCTAGACGGAATCAATATCTCAAAATTTAATAAGCAAGAATACCGCAAGCGTTTTGGAGTGATATTTCAGGATTTCTTTAAATACGAGTTCAAATTAAGAGAAAATATCGCCGTAGGAAATATTGAAGAATTAAGTAACGATCCTAAAATTCAAGATGCCGCGCAACGCAGTCTTGCAGATCAGGTAATCGAAGTTATGAAAGGTGGACTAGATCAACAACTAGGAAGAAGATTTGCTCAAGGTCAAGAATTGAGTGGTGGACAATGGCAAAAGGTGGCTCTCGCTCGAGCCTATATGAAAGATGCAGATGTTATCGTTCTCGACGAGCCTACCAGCGCATTAGATGCACAAGCAGAGTATGATGTATTTGAAAGATTTATAGGACTCACCAAAGGCAAAACTAGTATCATAATTTCTCATAGGTTTTCTACCGTACGTATGGCAGATCGTATTCTAGTGCTAGAAAATGGCACAATTGCTGAAATAGGAACACACGAAGAGTTAATGGCAAAGCCTAAATTGTATGAGAAATTATTTAATTTGCAAGCTGCAGGTTATCAATAAAACCGTTAACTCTATTAAAATTAATCACAGCTATTTGCAAAAAACTATTTAAATGAAGAAGTTATTATTTATTCTAATTTTAACCACTACCTATAATGCGACAGCTCAAAACTTGCATTTATACGGTGGTGCAGATTATACCGAATATTTAGGGTGCCTGGACTGTTCTCGATTTGATAGCAAATCTATTTGGAATGCCTTTGGAGATTATGGGAGTAGCTTTAGCAACACTTCTATATGGAACGATTATAACAACTACGGTGATCCTAATAAAAAGCTGTCTCCATGGAATGAAGTTACTAATACTCCTCCTAAAATTCTTGACGATAAAGGTAAATTTCATGGTTTTCTTACCGCAAATACATCTCTTAAAGATAGATCGCTTTCCAGACTAGCCACAGAACTTGTAAAAAATTATAAAGTAATTCCTAAAGATTTAGGAAAATGGTATAAAGAATTAATTACCGATTACAGTAAGTTATAATTTAGTAACATACCCATTAAAGGGTATGTTATTGCAAGAGAATTACTTATAGATTTGAATCAACTAATAATTCAAATCATGAAAAAAATTACTCTTATTTTATTTTTATTTTCAAGTACCATGTTATTTGCACAAAATCAGTTGCTATCTGCGCTTACAGAAAGCTACGATTCTTCTACCGGTAGTTATGAAAATAGTTTTGGTTATGATTATACATATGACGCAAATAACAACCTAACTTCTGAAACTTATTATTTCTGGGATTTTGTTAATAACAGCTGGGTTTTAGGCGATCGTACTACTTATACCTATAATGCAAATAATAAGGTAGCTACCGAAGTGTACGAATTTACAAATAACGGTATATTCGGTATAGGTTATCGCACCAACTACATTTATAATTCTGCCGGCGATATACTCGTATTTCTTGATGAAGATTATGTAAATGGACAATATGTAAATGACTATAGGATTACTTTTTCTTATGCAAATGGTAGAGTTGACTCTTACCTAGCAGAAGAATGGAATGGTTCTCAATGGGTGCAAGAAGAAAGAGGTGACGCCACTTATAATTCAAACGGTTTCCTTACCATTTTTACTTATGAAGAAATTGTAAACGGAATGTTTGAAGCTTATGGTCGTGAGGTAAATACCGTCACTAGCACTGGATTGATTACAAGATCTAATTATGAGGTGTTTGATGGAACTAATTTTGTAGAAGATGAAAGAAATGATTACATCTTTGATGCTAACAACAATATCGTGACAGAAATATCATCTTATAATCCTGCCACCACGCCTAATGAAAAATACGATTATACCTATGATACATCTATATTAATGTCTACGCTTGGGCATCCTTTTAAAGATAAAACAGGTATAGATTTCACTTTTAGTAACGAGCCTCATATCAATAAAGTTTTAACACAAACCTATTCAGACTACGATTCGAGTAACATGACTTACAATCTATCCAGTAGAACAACTTATAATTATAACAGTACTTTAAGTGTAGATGAAGAAGTATTAGAAAAAGTTTCTTTCAAAGTCTTCCCTAACCCTACAAAGAATCAAATCACCGTAGAGGCTACTAATACTACTATCGACCATATCCAAATAATCGATGTTTTGGGTAAAACGGTATTCACAACAGATAAAACTAATTTTGAAATTGCCTCGCTTACTGACGGTATTTATATCATGAAAATAACTGATACAGATGGTGAGATTACTAACCGTAAAATTATAAAGGAATAATAATCCAAGATTGAGTTAGCTAGAGAGCGGCTGTTGCCGCTCTTTTTTTTGCAGTATCATAAAGTTGATAGGTTTGATTGTTCCGCTTTCGCGAAAGCGGAATAATAAAAAAGACTCGCTAATAATGTA
>CAZBCH010000332.1:0-6957 GCA_964490235.1 uncultured Flavobacteriaceae bacterium
AGTAAGTCCATTACTTCATTACCGTTGCTGCTGTCTAGATTACCTGTAGGTTCATCGGCAAGGATTAATTTTGGGTTGTTTACCACGGCTCTTGCTACAGCTACTCTTTGTTGTTGTCCACCAGAAAGTTGTTGTGGAAAATGCTTGCGTCTGTGCATGATTTGCATTTTTTCTAGCACCTCATCCACTCGTTTTTTACGTTCTGCCGGCTTTACTCCAGTGTAAATCAATGGTAATTCTACATTTTCAAAAACGGTCAATTCATCAATGAGATTAAAGCTTTGGAATACAAAACCTATGTTGTGTTTTCTTAAATCTGCTCTTTTACGCTCATTAAAGCCAGAAACCTCAATATCATTAAAAACAAAACTACCGCCGTCAGGATCGTCCAGCAATCCTAAAATATTAAGTAAAGTAGATTTACCGCAACCAGAAGGTCCCATGATAGCGACAAATTCTCCTTCTTGCACAGAAAATGAGAGCTTGTTCAAGGCTACCGTACGTACTTCTTCTGTTACGTAGTACTTTTCTAAGTCTGTTATGCTGATCATATTATTCATGTGAAATGATTTTAAAAAGTTGGTTTTTTGAATCTGGAAGTTTTAGATTGATTTTTAACAAATGGTCTACTGTTCCAGACTTTATTTAATCGCAAAGGTGTATTTGTATTTTTCATAGTTTTTTATTTTTAGTGCGCTTTCGCGAAAGCGTGCTACTCATTAGTTTATAGATAAATTCTTTATTTTTTTTATCCATTTTACTTTTTCAGCACTAGCTCTTCTACATCGCCGTAATTGTCATAACTGCTTGTGATTACCTGATCGCCAGGTTGCAAACCGCTTAAGACTTCGTAATACTCTGTATTTTGACTTCCTAGTCTTATTTCTGCTTTATAGGCTGTAGAACCATCGTCACTTATTTTGTAGATCCAGTTGCCGCCAGTTACCTGAAAAAAGCCACCTTTAGGAATCAGTAATGCTTCTTTTTCTTGACTTAGCGCTAGTCTAATTTGTAAACTTTGACCACGCCGAATTCCCTCTGGAACCTCGTCATTAAATGCCATCTCTACTTGAAATCGACCACTATCATTTACCTGTGTAAATACTTTTTTAATCATGAGTTCATAAGGCTGTCCATTAAACTCAAAACTTCCTTTCTGACCGGAATAAATTCTGGATATATAATGCTCGTCAATTTCTACTCGTACTTTGAAACCGCTCAGGACATCAATTTGGCCTAGGCGTTCTCCTTTATTTTTAGATTGTCCTATTTCTGCATCAAGTGAAGTAAGCTGGCCATCTACAGGCGCTCTTACCACAAGATCGGCTACTTTACGACGCATCAATTGTAATGCATTTTGTGTACGTGCATAAGAACTGGTGATTTGATTACCTTCTTGTTTTACTGCTAGAGAATCTTCTTTAAGAATCTCTCTAGAAAGATTCATGCGTTGCTTCTGGTAGTTGTAAGCATTCTCTGATTGAATGAATTCTTGTCTAGCGATCACGTCTTTTTCATAGAGCGTTTTATTAAGATCATAAACCCTTTTTGCTTCTATTAGACTATTCTCTACATCAGTAAAGTTGTTTAATTTCATGATGGTATTTTGACTAGCAGCATTTTGAGAAATTTGCATTTGAGTCAGTAAATTATATACCTGTGTTTCTTGATTAACCAGACTTAATTCTAAATCTGTATTTGATAACCTAAGAATAGGATCTCCTTTTTTCATAATGGCACCATCTTCCACAAATTTTTCTTCTACACGTCCACCTTCAAGAGCATCCAGATATATAGTGGTAATAGGTAACACGATTCCATTTACGGGAATATTTACTTGAAAAATGCCGTTTTGAACTGAATTGATAGAGATACGTTCTTTATTTACATTAAGTTTTGAAGCTCCAGTCGAGGATAGAAGAACAAAAACAATCAATGCGGCAAGTCCTGTAATACCTACAGCTACTAATATCTTTTTGGTAGTAAATCGTTTCTTTTCTAAAGGAATGTCCATGGTGATAATTTATTTTCTTGCTAGTCCTATTGTTATAATGATGCCAAAACTTTAAATGACTGAATTTTAAACAACTAGTTATTTTAGGGTTTTTAAAAGTGTTCGGTTTTGATACACTATCTGTATGAAAGCGATACAGTTTTTCAATTTAAAATTTTAAAAGAGTAGATTAGATAATAAAAAATCAAATAATTGTAATATTGTAGGTATGCAACTCAGGAATGCCCAAATATTAATAATTGATGACGATGAAGATGTTCTTATCGCATTAAAATTGCTACTCAAGTCTAAGGTTAAAGAAGTCGTTACCAATAAGAATCCTAATAACATAGAACGACTGATGGAAACACAGAAGTTTGATGCTGTTATTCTGGATATGAACTTTAACGGGCTCGTGAATACTGGAAACGAAGGCATCTTCTGGCTCAATAAAATCAAATCCAAACATCCTGATGTAGATGTCATATTGATTACCGCTTATGCAGATATTGATTTGGCTATTAGGTCATTAAAGAAAGGCGCTACCGATTTTATGGTAAAGCCATGGAAAAATGACAAGATGGTACAAACCTTAACTGAAATTCTCAAAAAGGTTAATACCTCAAAAAGTAATAAAGTAGTTCTTTCTAATAAGACAGAAATGGTGGGCGAGAGCGATGCCATTAATGACGTTCTTATAAAAATTAAAAAAGTAGCTCCTACTGAGGCTAACATTCTCATTTTAGGAGAAAATGGTACTGGTAAAGAACTAGTTGCACAATCCATTCATGAAAACTCTTCACGTAAAGATAAACCGTTTGTAAAAGTAGATATTGGTTCGTTAACCGCGTCGCTTTTTGAAAGTGAGTTATTTGGTTATAAAAAAGGCGCGTTTACCGATGCCAAATCAGATCACATAGGAAGATTTGAAGCGGCGCAAGGTGGTACTTTATTTCTGGATGAAATAGGTAATATAACTTTACAGCAGCAGTCTAGATTACTAAGTGTTCTTCAAAATAGAAAAGTAATTCCTCTAGGTTCTAATGTTCCTGTACCTATCGATATCAGATTAATTTGTGCCACAAACTTAACTATGAGTCAGCTGGCAGATGAGAGTCGATTTAGAAAAGATTTGGTGTATCGCATCAATACTGTTGATATTGTGGTGCCGCCTTTAAGAGATCGCGGCAATGATATAACTATTCTTGCTCATCATTTTGCAGATTATTATTCTAGAAAGTATGGTAAAGAAGAAATGAAATTCAGTCCAGAATTTCTACATAAACTCAAGAACCATCCTTTTCCAGGTAACATAAGAGAATTGCAACATGCGCTAGAACGAGCTGTAATAATGGCTGATGATTCATACCTAAAAGCAACAGACCTTGCTTTTCCAGAAATTGAGCAGTCAGAAATTACCTCTCATCAAAAACCTACCAATCTAGAGGATCTTGAAAAAAATACTATTCTAAAAGTCATTGAAAATAATAATGGTAATATTTCAAAAAGTGCAAAAGAATTGGGACTGACGCGCACCGCACTTTACCGCAGACTGAATAAATATGACTTATAAAAGCTATGTTTTTTCGCTTACGTGGCGTGTATTCTTATTAATTGCTTCGGTAACTTCTTTAGCCTTTGGGATTTCTTGGTCTGAGTTATATTTAATTATAGGCGCTAGTTTTGTTACTATTCTTGTCATTATCAATTTGTACAAGTTTGTTTTGAAACGCTTTATTGAAATGGACGATTTCTTTGAATCTGTGAAATACCGCGATTTCTCAAGATGGTTTGTAGAGACCAAAGGTTCTCAAGACATACGAGAATTACACAAAGGGTTTAACCTTGTTAACAACACCATTAAATCCATCAATAGAGAACGTCAGGCACAATTTGTCTACCTTCAGAAAATACTGGAAATGGTAGATGTAGGGATCATTGCTTATAATGTTGAAGATGGATCTGTATTATGGACTAATGATTCTTTGCTTCAAACATTGGACTTACCTAGTTTTAAAAACATTAGTTTTATTGAATCTAGACGTCCAGAAGTATATCAGGAACTCTTTGAAACCTACCACACTCAAGCCGATTCCATCACATTGAAGATGCGTCAAGAAGAAACCAAGATCTTGATTTCAGATACTATTTTTGAAATCGAGGAATCTTCTTTTAAGCTTATAGTACTACAGAATATTGAAGAAACGCTTAATAAAAATGAGAGTGAAGCATGGAAGAAACTTTTAAGCGTAATGACACATGAGATCATGAACAGTATTGCACCTATTTCTTCCCTAGCAGAAACATTAGAAACTAATCTTAAATCATCTATAGAACAACCTCAAGAAAACAACTTAGATTCAGAAGATATTCTATCAGGAATCAGTAGCATTAGAAAACGTAGTGAAGGATTGATGCAATTTGCAAGAACTTACCGCAGTTTAAATAAAGTTACTCAAATTAATAGACTGCCTGTGCAAATAGATGGATTGTTTGAAAGTATTGAACAGTTGCTTCAGCCTACTATTTTAGAAAAGAACATTACTTTAGAGTTTAAAATCACTGAGCCAGGTCTTATTATCAAAATGGATAATTATTTGATAGAGCAAGTTTTAATCAATTTAATTATCAATGCGATAGAAGCTGCAGAAGGTAAAGAGAATCCTACCGTACTAGTGACTGCTGGTAAAACTTTTAAAGGTAATTTTCAAATAACTGTAAAAGACAATGGAACTGGTATCACTGATGAGGTTTTAGATAACGTTTTTGTACCGTTTTTCAGTACTAAAAAACGAGGCAGTGGAGTAGGACTAAGTCTATCTAAGCAAATCATGAATTTACACCAAGGAAAGATCCAGCTACGCAACATCAATGAAGGTGGCACCGAGGCTAGATTGATTTTTTAGGTGTCAAACATTATCTTTTAAATTCAAACTACCAAAGTTTACTTCAGCTAATTTTGCCCACCTGTGTATTTCTCGCTTTTCGCAAGCTCCATTCGTCGGATCCATTATTTAAGGAACGGAGTTTTACTTTAAGAGATCAAAAAACTCCTTGCCTTAGCAAAGGTTAGGACAGATGGATTACGTCGTACCAGCGGCGATGCCATCAGGATTAGTTGATACAGTTTTTGAATTTATCTAAAAGTTTTTAAAAAGATCAAGCAATTAATTTAGGTTGTAAACCTAATTAACCAAAAACCTAACAACTCAATAACCCAACCTAACTACTACAACTCAACATACTGCAACCTACTTTAGATCGTGCCCATTCTGGTCGTAAAGCGTACCATTTTTCAAACTCTGGTTGCTCGTCATAAGGTTTTTGGAGTATGGTGTAGATTTCGTTTAATAAAGAATAATCACCTTTATTTGCTTCGTCGATTACTAATTGTGCGATGTAGTTTCTAAGGACGTATTTTGGATTAATTGCATTCATTTTTTGAGTTCTCGATTTTTCGAGATCAAGGATATCACCAGTTTCCATTTTTAAATCCAGCTCTAATCGTAAAATATATTTTCCTAACCAATCCAGCCATTCCTTTTTATGAGCTACAGATAATTGGTTTAAATGATAAAAAGCTATAGAAATCACTTCAAAAGCGTCATTTTTATCTGTTTTGGAGTCAATTTTACTCAATTCTCGATAAAATATAGTCATGTCGGTTTCATGAAGATGCAGGATTTCTTCTAATTGCTGGATCAGATCACGATCGTCTTTGTGAGTATGATAAATGCCTAATTTATTCATCATGGTTTCCAAGTACTGCACCTGATAATTAGTTTTATAACTATCCAAAACTTCTTGCAAGGGCTTAGCATCTTCAATTAGCGGAAATAACGCATTAGCCAATTGGAGCAAGTTCCACAATCCTATTTCTGGTTGCGCGCCGTAGCGGTATCGTTTATGTTGGCGATCAGTCGTATTTGGTGTCCAGCCGTGATCATAAGGTTCTAACCAGCCGTAAGGTCCATAATCGATAGTAATTCCTAGAATGGACATATTATCCGTATTCATCACGCCATGTACAAAACCTACACGTTGCCAGTGCATGATCATTTCTAGGGTGCGATCTGTAACTTGCTGGAAAAATTGAATATAGGCGTCTTTTCCAGTTGTTGTAATGTCCTTATAAAACGTAGAAATCGTATAATCGGTGAGCTTTTTGAGCAACTCGTTTTCGCCTTGAGCGGCAGCCAACTCAAAATTACCAAAACGTATAAAACTAGGTGCAACACGACAGACGATGGCACCTTTTTCATAATCAGGATTGCCGTCGTACATGACGTCACGTAATACTTGTTCACCACTCAAAGAAAGAGAAAGCGATCGAGTAGTGGGAATGCCTAAATGATGCATCGCCTCGCTACATAAATGTTCTCTAATACTGGAACGCAATACCGCAAGACCATCACCACGACGGGAATAGGGCGTAGGACCAGCACCTTTTAATTGAAACGCCCAACGCTTGTCATTTTGTAAAATTTCAAACAAATTAATCGCACGTCCATCACCTAATTGTCCAGCCCAATTACCAAATTGATGCCCGGCATAAGCCATGGCATAAGGAACAGTTTTAGGATAAACAACCTGTCCTGTAAACAACTTCAAAAACTCTTTTTTCTTTAATTCATCCTGGTCAAAACCTAACTTTTCGGCTAGTTTTGAAACATGAATCAAACTGGCTTTTTCAAACTTTAAAGGAGTCGCCTGAGAATAGGCCACACCAGTTACCTGACGTGTAAAATTCTCTTTAATAGAGTCTTCTGGTAAAGTATTTGTAAAGCTGTTGTTAATAGGAAGTTTGTGCATGTGGCAAAGGTAATGGATAGTCCTGAGTTTCGTAGCTAGGCGTCTTTGAGTTTTTAAGTTGTGAGTTCTCGAATGCTCTCGATAGGATATCGAGTGATGTCCGACCTATTAGGTGAGCTATTGGATAGCACAAAAACATCGAGTAGCATTTG
>CAZBCH010000333.1:0-7455 GCA_964490235.1 uncultured Flavobacteriaceae bacterium
CAAACTGATAATTTTGCTGTCGATTACAATTCTATATATACAGTAAGAGTTTCGACAACTTCACAAACTGACATTAATAGTTTTACCATTGTTGACACTCAAGATGAAACTAGTGTTCAAAATGGAGCCGCAGCGGTATTCTCTAGCTATACTGTAGATTTAAGCGCTTATACTGGACAAAGCGTTTATATTGCTTTTGTTTTTGCAAACGATGATGGTGATGTATGGTTTTTAGATAATGTTGAATTAATTCAAGGAGCCACTGCTCCTCCTAACAATGCTATCAATCCTACTCCGGCTGATATGGCGCCGTCAGTAAATATTAATGTAGCCGACGCAAACGCAGATGGTGTGCCAGATAATTCTGTAGACTTTGCTTGGGGCGCTCCTACGACTGGAGAGCCAGTTGATGAATATGAATTTTTATTGGGAGATTCTGCTACTACATTAAACTCATTAGGTACTGTGGCAGCAACAACAACATCGGTTACACTTCCTAGATTTTTCCAAAGCACCACATACTTTTGGCAAGTTATTCCAACAAACACCGCAGGACCTTCAGTAAATCAACCAGTTTGGAGCTTTACCACTGGCCCAGGAAGAAACCCAGTTACAGCACCAGGCGTAGTCTCTAATCCAACTCCAGCAGATATGGCTACCGTTCCATTAGAAACGAATGATGCTAATATGGATGGTAATCCTGATAATGCCGTTACCTTTATGTGGGATGAACCTACAGTAGGAGATCCTGTTGAGCTATATATTTTTAGCTTAGGTACAGACCCTACAGATTTAACCGCCTTCACAACAGGATTTGCTGGTCCAGCAACCTCTTTTAGATTATCAGGTTTACCAGACAACACGACTTTTTATTGGAAATTAGAACCACAAAATGTAGGTGGGGAAAACACATCTAGCCCAGTTTGGGAGTTTACCACAGGCATGCCAGCCTCAGTAAATGACAACAATGTTAACTTCTTCACTCTTAGTCCAAATCCTACTAATGGAATCATCAACATTGATACAGAATCAGAAATTGAATCTTTTTCCATAGCTAATGTTTTGGGACAAAATATCGAAAACACTTTTAGATTAATCAATAACAGAATAGATGTTAGTTCTTTAAAAAACGGATTATATTTTATATCAGTCACAAGTGATCTAGGTACACAAACAGAACGTTTTGTGAAAAAGTAACGACCCAAAAAAGTTTAAATGAAGGCAATAACTTGACATAGTTATTGCCTTTTTTTATTACATAAAAAAGACAAACTTAATGTGACGATATTATGGTATTGTGATATCTAATAATTAACATTGTAATCTTAAAAACACCGCACAATTATGTTGATCAATATTTCATTACATAGTATACAACAAAAACTATTTATAGTTTTAATCTTAGGACTATTGTATTCTTGTAAGAGTGATGATGATGTGATGACCATCATTCCTGAAGTTGTACCAGAAGCAAATATTACAGTTTATGATGCAGATAACCTGACTGACGATTATGTTCTTGTGTCACCTTTTAGAGGCAACACATCCTATCTTATAAATCGAGAAGGTAATATTTTACAAAGATGGTCCAGTGCCGAATCTACATTGATGGGATATCTAAGAGAAGATGGTTCTGTAGTAAGATCTATTGTCACAGGAGTGGATAATGGAATCAATATAGGAGGTAAAACTGGCGCAATTGAAATTATCGATAAAGACAACAATCAAATATGGAAATGGGAGCTAGACACTACAACAGAAGCCTTACATCATGACATCGCTCTTTTACCTAATGGAAATATTCTAGCATCTGTTTGGGTAATCAAAGACCGTGCAGAATGTATTGCAAATGGTAGAGACCCAAGTACTATTGTTGAGGACAGATTAATTATTGATAAAGTTATAGAAATAGAGCCAGTAGGAACTGATCAAGCAAATATAGTCTGGGAATGGACACTTTGGGATCATCTGGTACAAGATTTTGATTCTAATCAACTTAATTTTGGAGATGCGAGCAATGGTAGTCTTTTTGATATCAACCAGTCTACAGAAGGGATCAATTTTACTCATGTAAATGGACTAGATTACATCTCTTCATTAGATCAAATTATATTAAACAGCCGTGTTCTAGATGAATTTATTATAATCGACCACAATCTTACAACTCAACAAGCTGCTACTAATACTGGCGGCAGATATAATAAAGGTGGTCAAATTCTTTATAGATGGGGAAATCCAGAAAGCTACAATTCAGGAACAGCAACAGATCGTGAATTGCATGATCAACATGACACTACCTTTGTAGGAGATAATAGTCTATCTCGTGGCACATTTTTAGTGTTTGATAATCAGGACGACCCTAATTTTTCCACTATTAAAGAGGTAAACATTAACGTAACTGCAGATGGTGTTTATCCTTCTATACCGGCTAGTGGAAATAATCCAAGCACTCCTGTATGGAGTTATTCTAACGAAGAAATTCTATCGCCACGTACCTCAGGAGTTCAAAGATTGCCATCTGGTAACACTCTTATAACGAGCACATCTGGAGCTATTATTAGAGAAGTCAACTACGCAGGAGAGATTTTGTGGGAATTAGATACAACAATCGAAGTAGACGGCGTTTTAGAAATTAATTCTTCTGGTTTTAAATCAAGAAGTTATCCTAAAGATTATGCTGGGGTTATCGCATTGGATCTATAATAGTATTTGATTGACACTTATAGTACAGTTAAACGTCTTAAAAATTATCTCTGACCTTTTGAGAATATCTCGCTTTCGCGAAAGCGGAATACCTAACAGAATTAACTGATGATAAAACATTTGAGACATACTAGTAATCTCTATTGTTTATTAGCCAGCTGACCACATGCAGCGTCAATATCTTTACCTCTACTGCGACGTACATTTACTATGATGTGATTGCGTTCTAACTGAGTTTTATATAAATCTATAGCTTGAGGACTAGCCTGTTCAAACCTAGGATCATCAATAGAATTATACTCAATAATATTAACCTTACAAGGAATGACTTTACAGAATTTGATCAATTCATGAACATCATCAAGTGTATCATTGATGCCCTTCCAGACCACATACTCATAAGTAACTCTTGTGCCCGTTTTATCATACCAGTATTTCAATGCTTCCTTAATGTCAGCTAATGGAAACTGCTCGTTAAAAGGCATGATCTTAGTGCGTTTTTCATCAATCGCACTATGTAATGATAAAGCAAGATTAAACTTAGGACCATCGTCTGCCAGCTTTTTCATCATTTTAGGAATACCACTAGTAGAAAGTGTTATTCTTTTAGGTGACATCCCTAAACCATCATCACCAGTTATTTTCTCTATGGATTTAAGAACATTGTTGTAATTCATCAATGGCTCACCCATTCCCATAAAAACGATATTAGATAATGGAAAGCCGTGGTACATTCTACTTTGTTGATCTATAGCTACCACTTGATCGTAAATTTCATCTGGTTGTAAATTACGCATGCGTTTTAATCTTGCTGTAGCACAAAATTCGCAATTTAAACTGCAACCTACTTGCGAAGACACACAAGCTGTAGTACGTGTTGCCGTAGGTATTAAAACAGACTCAACCGTAAGACCGTCATGCAATTTCACAGCATTTTTTATGGTACCATCTTGACTTCTTTGCATGTCATCAACTTTGATGTGATTGATATCAAAATGAGTATTTAGAAAAAGTCTTGTTTCTTTAGAAAGGTTAGTCATATCATCAAATGAATGAGCCCCTTTTTTCCACAACCATTCATATACTTGATTACCTCTAAAAGCTTTTTCTCCTTTTTCAATAAAGAAGTCTCTTAGTTGCTCTTTAGTTAATGCCCTTATGTCTCTTTTTTTCTCCTTCAAATCTTTAAATAAAAAACGCGTTGCAAAATTACATGATCTTGCAACGCGTTCATTAAGAGTTTTATTAAAATAATTATTTAAATCTTAGAAATCTTTTCTGTTATAGATCGAGTACCATCTTGCACTTTTAAAAAGTAGATACCATTTGCTAGAGATTTAATGTTTAACTGATTGTCTAATTGATCAAAAGAACCAGACTGAATCAATTTTCCTGAAAGATCGTAAACATTATAAATTGCTGGATTTTCAAGTCTAACATTCAATAATCCAGAAGTAGGATTAGGGTAAATTTCAATACTTATCGTAGAAGCCACTTCTTCATTGTTTAAAATATCATAAAATTCACCATCTAAAGTGTTTGCTAACGTATTATCTGGATCTAACCAATCACTTAATCTTGTTGCAGCATTGCCACCGCCATTCCATGCGGTACTAAATCTTCCATAAAAATCAGGTTGTCCATTATCTACTGTACCACTGCAAAACGCGGCTCCTCCATATAATTCACCAATGATTCGACCACTGTTATTAAGAAGACAACTACCTGAAGATCCACCTTCAGTTACTCCGTAATCCCAGTCAGCAATAGCCCATGTATTTGCAGTAACGCCACCTATGGTAACATTTTGAACAACAGCAGCTTGGTCATTTCTGCATAATTTCATAATGTCTCCACTTGGATGGTGAACACCTAATTGTTCAGTAGGTACGGTAGTTGTACGATCCCAACCTCCATAATAAAGATTCCATGATGCTGGAGGAGTTTGATTTAATTCAAAAAGCGCAGTATCACTAAATCCATGATTCATTTTCAATGAAGCGCCATTTAAAACCTGCGTAGGATTGAATGGACCTGTTGTATTAGCAAAAGTTGCGCAATCTGGCGTATTAGTAAACCATTCAAAACCAAAAGACCAATTATTTGCATTATAAAAACTTGAAGCACCATCACTAACTCCTAGACAGTGATTTGCTGTATAAAAATATGGAGTAGCGTCTTCTCTTACATTATTAATCATCGTTCCTGTACACAATCCATTACCATTAATAATAATTCGTGCTACTGCCTGTCTATAATTATCTCTTATGGTTGTCCAATCTGTCCCTGTAAAAGATCCTTGATTAGGATTACATTGTACATCTACATTACAAGCTCCAGATTCATTAAGTTTCAAATAATTTTCTTCCTCGATACCAAAACCTCTATAACCATGAACAACTTGTTCTATAGATATTCTCCCTTGATTTCTTACCGCCGCAGGCTCGTAATATTCAATCCATACATTATCTCCATAAATAATCCATGATCCTAGAATACCGTCTTCCTGATTTTCACTTTCAGTATAAGGCCCCATGCGGTCAGATCGATCATTATTGTAGAGGTACATTTCTGCACCAGCTGGTAAATCATATCTATCAAACAAAAAATTAATTGTTCTTGCACCCTTGGATTCGATATTTAACCTCCAAATACGATCACCATTCTCAAGTTCTGTCCATAAGCCAGAGTTAAATAGATTTAAATCCACTGGTATTTTATGACCGAATTTATAAGGCTTTGTGATTATTTGATCATCAATAACGTCTTGTTGCTTTATCGCCTCAAGATCAAAAGATGGTAGTATAACTTTTTGTGGCTGACTTTTAAAAGCAAGGTTCCAACCTCTCGGAGTCGCTTCATTAGTTACTTGAGCCGTAACTATTTGAACAGCAAAAAACATAATGAAAAGGTAAACTTTTCTCATAATATTAATAGTTTTAGGAATTGACGCAATATAATTCAAAAGATGTATTTCTACATGTTTCTTAGGCAAAATTGTTCTTCTCAAATTGATATAATGACATTAGGTAGTATCTTAAATAAGTAATTTTTGGAACAATAAAAAAATGATTATAACCGGTAGACGATGTATTCATCGCACAACAATCTAAGTACTTTTGCAGCTTGATCTTTACTTGTTTCTCACCTCTTTCTCCCAATTCCAAGCACTTAGCAAAGACTCTTCTAGAGTATATTTTGCTTTCCATCCCAGCACCTTACTTACCTTAGTCGTATCTGCATAAGCAGCTGTAACATCACCTGATCTACGTTCATCAAACTTGTAATTGAGCTTTTTACCAGTAGCGCTCTCAAATCCTTTGATCACTTCTAAAACGGTGGATCCATCTCCGGTACCTACGTTGAAGTATTCATAATTCTTTTCAGTTTGATTTTCCAAAAGCCTTTTTAGCGCTGCTACATGTGCTTTTGCCAAATCTACAACATGAATGTAATCTCTCACAGCGGTACCATCTCGCGTAGGGTAGTCTGTCCCAAATACTGATAACTGCTCTCTTAAACCTATTGCTGTTTGTGTTATGTAAGGAACTAAATTTTGCGGTATACCTAATGGTAGCTCACCTATTTTTGAACTCTCATGAGCACCTATAGGATTAAAATATCTTAATGATATAGCTTTTAAATTTGATTTTACTTTACAAGTATCTTTTATGATTTCCTCACCTATTTGTTTGGTATTTCCATAAGGAGATTCTGCTGGTTGTACCAGAGAATCTTCGGTCACTGGTAAAACATCAGCTTGACCGTAGACGGTACAAGAAGAACTAAATATAAAGCTCACCTCTTTATCTTGAAGATTTTGTAAAAGATAAATAAGTGAATTGACATTATTTTCATAATACATTAATGGGTCTTCAACGCTCTCGCCTACTGCCTTAAAAGCAGCAAAATGTATCACACCATCTATATCGTCATGCTCTTTAAAAAAAGTAGAAAGTCTATTTTTGTCCCTCACATCTAACTTTTCAAAGACTGGTTTCTTACCAGTTATACTAGCGATATTTTCTAGGACATTTATAGACGAGTTAGATAGATTGTCAATAACAACAACATCGTAATCTAAATTTTGTAGCTCTACCACAACATGTGATCCTATATAACCTAATCCTCCGGTAACTAATATTTTCATGTTAACAAAACTACAATTTATTACAATAGATTATAAAAAAAGACAGCTGCAAAATTGCAGCTGCCTATCATACTATTTATAATTTACAATCTAGTCTTTTAACAATCCTCTAGAAATAACGATTTTTTGTATCTCGCTAGTTCCTTCATAAATCTGAGTGATTTTTGCATCTCTCATTAATCGTTCTACATGATATTCTTTTACATATCCATTTCCACCGTGCACTTGCACAGCCTCTACCGTAGTATCCATCGCTACTTGAGAAGCAAATAACTTTGCCATAGCACCGCTCATATCATAATTGCGACCTTGATCTTTATCCCAAGCACTTTGCATTACTAAATGACGTGCAGCAGTAATATTGGTATGCATATCTGCAAGTTTAAAGGCAATTGCTTGATGATTACAAATTTCAGTACCGAAGGCTTTTCTTACTTTAGAATAATCTCTAGCTAATTCGTAAGCTCCTGAAGCAATTCCTAAAGCTTGAGCGGCAATTCCTATACGACCACCAGAAAGTGTCTTCATAGCAAACTTGAAACCAAATCCATCTTCACCTATTCTATTTTCTTTAGGAACTTTTACATCATTAAATATTAAAG
>CAZBCH010000334.1:0-5901 GCA_964490235.1 uncultured Flavobacteriaceae bacterium
AATTAGGAAGAATAATTTCTTGATAAAGAGGTCTCATAATTACGTTAGGTGAGAATCTATCTGGATACTTACCTAATTCACTTATAATCTCTTCTTGCGTAAAAGTTATTTGAGTCTCGTCTATATGAAACTTACCATCCTTTTTAATAATGCGTTTACGGTAATTTTCTGTGAGATAAAACAGATTTATTTCTCTAGGATTAACTTGTACCTTATACTGTTCTGGCCAGTTTTCTAATGTTTTAGTAACAGTTTCAAAACTTCTTTGTGAGGTCAACTCTTCTTTGAAATAGGGAACTGCTATTGATTTTAAATCTACATGATCTGCATCTAAAACGACTAAACCTTCATTTTTGAAAAGCTCGTGTGCGATTACTCTAGTAGCTTGGGCAAGATTGTCATTTTCTAGATAGCCTTTTTTAAATAATCGAATTACTTCTAGTGCATTATCATGTTTTCCTAAAATGTTTTTAAAAACAGATAGTACATCTTCTAATCCAGCAGTAGAAAGTCTACCTACTCCACCTGTCGCTTTTCTATTATAAACTACCTTTTTATCGGCATAATTAAAATATTGAATTTCTTCAAAATCATGATCTTCGGTAGCCATCCAGTAAATAGGTACAAAATTGTATGCAGGATGCAACTGGCCTAATTTTTTACATAAATTAATAGTAGAAATAATTTTATACAAAAAAAAGAGAGGTCCGGTAAATAAGTTGAGTTGATGACCAGTTGTTATAGTAAAAGTATTCTCTTTTTTGAGAAGCTTTATGTTTTGCAAACTGATTTCTTTATCCTCTATATTTTTATATTGTTTCTCTAAAACTTCAGAAAGTACATCTCGCTTTCTTTGTGCATCTATCCATTCTGTTTTTTTGTCTACAATTTGGGCTTCAAAATTTTCAGAATGTGGAAACCTTTTATAGAAAGGCTTCAATAGCTCCTTTTCATCTAAATAATCTGACATTAAATTTGAAAAATGTCTTATAGATTGATAAGGTTGCTGCATTGCATCTTTTAATTTTGAGTTGAGATCAAATATAAGATTTGAACTGTGAAGTATTTCCTAAGATAAATAATGAAATGATAGAGGTTGATGTTTAAATTTCGCTTTCGCGAAAGCGAGATCAAATCAATCGTAATTAATCCTTAATAAAATTTGTTTGATTTTAAATTTTAGATCTTCTCCAGTTTCATAAACCATTTGCTCATCGCTGGGAAAAGGAATTGCTTGTGGATTAAGAGTCTCTATATAATTAGCATCTAGAGCTCTCCTATCTCCATAAACAGAACCGTATAAATAAGTAAAAACAAAGTTACTATTAACAGGAAAACGATCGACGATCTGGCGTGTATTATTATCTCGCACCTGAACGGTAGCTGTCACAGTAGATTCTTTAAGTTGGGTGTTTTGCAGCACATTTGCTTTTATAGTGACCAGTTTATCTTTTTTAATATCATTTCCTAAACTGTCTTTTTTTACGTTACCATTTGCATCATACTCATAAATATATCCATCTATGATTTCTTTTTCCTTTACTAATTCTTTAAGTAGTACTTGCTCTGGAGAAACAGATATGTTTGTTATAATAATATCTATTCCATAATCATAATCCAGAGTCTCAACAGTATTATTGTGATATTGAATCCATTTGTTATTGATTCCATAAGTAGAAAAATTTAATAATTCATTCTCTAACTTTTCTGGAATAATCACCTGGGATTCATTTGTTAAACTTACTAAAACATAATGTGTACCTAGTTCTAAGGCCGTTTGTATAAGAGCTCTAGTATTTTTAAAATCAGGATTAATTCCATCTAGATAAATGAGGTCATCATATATTTGTCTCGCCTCAATCGTGGTAGCATTATTAAGAGCTGTAGAAGATTTTTTGAGCAAGTGATTGCTTAATTCTGTGCGAGAATTTAAAATCTGCACATCGTATTCCTTAAAATCAAATTGCGCGTTGTTATTTTTTCCTTTTTCTCTAAGAGGTAACAAAGGACGAATTAAATTCTGCCTTCTGTCTAATCTCAAATACGCTTCATAAATGGGTTCTAGAACTGCTGGATTAGGATCCAAATTCCAACGATTAATTAATAGTAAATCCTGTTCATTTGCTTTTTTAAAGGCATCTTCAAGTAATGGTATGTATTCCTGATTTCGTTTAAGATTCTTACCACTTACGAGTTTATCCACAGCAATTTCAATAGCATTATCATAATTACCTTGATTTATGGCTGTTTGCGTTTCTTTAACTCCGCTGCAGGAAACAATCAATAAAGAGATAAAAATAACAATAGAAACATGCTTCATGTTACTTACTTTTAGGCTTGTAATATGGCAGTAATTTTGTTGATACTTCTCCAAAACCTATTCTCAGATCGCCTTTGTGACAGTAACCTCTCATAGTTACAGTATCATAATCTTCAATAAATTTGCGCTCTGTACCATCATTTAGTTTCACTGGTTTTTCACCACGCCAGCTTAATTCTAACATAGAACCGTATGAATCTGGCGTAGGACCAGAAATCGTACCACTACCCATTAAGTCTCCACTATTTACTGGGCAACCATTAACTGTATGATGGGCTAACTGTTGTGATATGTTCCAGTATAAATGTTTAAAATTAGACTTACATACAGTAGTAGGTCGCCCTTGTTGTGGTGTAATATCTACTTCTAAATTTATATCAAAACTGGAATTCTTATTAGAGTCTAAATAATCAAAAACTGGCTTTTCTCTTTTAGGACTTTCTGTTCTGAACGGCTCTAATGCATCTAAAGTTACTATCCACGGAGAAATGGAGCTGGCAAAGTTCTTTGCTAGGAATGGACCCAGTGGAACATACTCCCATTTTTGAATATCGCGAGCGCTCCAGTCATTAAGCATCACCATACCAAATATATATTTCTCTGCCTCATCAACAGGAATAGGCTGACCCAAGTTATTTGCGTCTGTTGTGATAAATGCCATTTCCAATTCAAAATCAACAAGTTTTGATGGACCAAAAATAGGCTTATCAGAATTAGCTGGAAAAGTCTGTCCTTGAGGACGATGTATAGGAATATCTGATGGGATAATTGAACTTGATCTACCGTGATATGCAACGGGCATATGTAACCAATTAGGAAGTAAAGCATTATCTGGATCCCTGAACATTGTACCTACATTTGTGGCATGTTCTTTACTACTATAGAAGTCTGTATAATCACCTATAAGCACTGGCAACTGCATCTCAACTTCATCCATTGCAAAAATGATGCGATCTCTATGATCTTTATTATCTCTTAATTCTGGATTTTCTTTATCAAATATATCACCTATTCTATTTCTAACTAATTTCCATGTCTTTTTGCCGTCTGAAATGAAATCATTTAACGTGTCTTGCATAAACATATCATCTGTCAATGGAACAGAACTAAAGTATCCCATTTCCTGCAATGCTCCTAGATCTATAGCATAATCACCAATTCTAGTACCAATTGTGATGACGTTATCTCTGGTAAGAAAAACGCCAAACGGAATGTTTTGAATAGGAAAGTGAGTATCTCTATTATAACCTATCCATGAATTTCTTTTAGGATCATTTGTTTTATTAGGCATGTTGTTTTGATTTCTTGTTAAAAAGTATATTCAAATATATCATTTTAGTATGGTATGAAAGCATCTGTAACTTATTTTTGTTATCTAATTTTAATGAAATGGCTCACGCAGATCAAGAAATATTCGACCTTATAGAAAAAGAAAGAATTCGTCAAACTAATGGTATTGAGTTAATCGCAAGTGAAAATTATGTCAGTGATGATGTTCTTGCTGCCGCAGGCTCAATCCTGACTAATAAATATGCTGAAGGATATCCGGGAAAAAGATATTATGGAGGCTGTGAAATAGTTGATGAAATTGAAAATATCGCCATTGAACGAGCCAAAATTTTGTTTAATGCTGAGTATGTAAATGTACAACCTCATTCAGGTAGTCAAGCAAATACAGCTGTATATCATGCTTGCTTAAATCCTGGAGATAAAATTCTAGGCTTTGATCTATCACATGGTGGACATTTAACTCATGGTTCACCTGTTAATTTTTCTGGAAAATTATATGATAACGCCTTTTATGGAGTAGAAAAAGAAACAGGTCTGTTAAATTATGATAAAATTGAAGAAATTGCGATTTCAGAAAAGCCAAAACTCATAATAGCAGGAGCTTCAGCATATAGTAGAGAGATTGATTATAAACGATTTAGAGAAATAGCAGATAAAGTTAATGCAATCCTACTAGCAGATATTGCGCATCCAGCTGGACTTATTGCTAAAGGCGTTTTGATGGATGCTGTACCTTATGCACATATTTGTACCACAACTACACATAAAACACTTAGAGGTCCTCGAGGTGGTTTAATAATAATGGGCCAAGACTTTGAAAATCCTTTCGGACAAAAATTGAAAAGCGGGAAATTAAAAAAAATGTCTAGCTTATTAAATAGCGGTGTTTTCCCAGGCAATCAAGGAGGACCTTTAGAACATGTAATAGCGGCTAAAGCTGTTGCTTTTAAAGAAGCACTTACTGATCAATTCTTAGAGTACATGATTCAAGTACAAAAGAACGCAAAAATAATGGCTGAAGAATTCATAAAAAGGGACTATCATTTAATTTCCGGAGGGACAGATAACCATATGATGCTGATAGATTTAAGAAATAAAGGTATTACAGGAAAAGAGGCTGAAGAACTGTTAGGCACGATCCACATAACAGTAAATAAAAATATGGTTCCATTTGATACAGAATCACCGTTCGTTACTAGCGGTATCAGGATAGGGACAGCTGCAATTACGACTAGAGGATTTCAAGAAAATGAAATGATCAAAATTGTTGACATCATTGATAGATGTATTCAAAAGAATGAAACAAACAAATTAGTTGATGAGGTTTACAATCTTACAAAAGGATACCCTTTGTTTAAATAGAATCATTAAAAAGAAATACTTGCACATAGAATATAAATTTTAAACCAAAGAGTTGATGTTACAATATCCACGAATGAAAAATTAAATGTAGTATTTAAATAACGAAATTAAATCCATCATCAAAAATGCTGGATTTTTTTTTTATACAGCTTAAGGTAAGATATGAAAGTGAAAACCATGCTTTATTCAATAATACTTCAATCTTATTCATTATAATCATGCATATCATCAAATGACAATTACATGCATGATTATTCAGGAAATAAAATGAGATTAATGACTAATCAATCATTAAAGTAACTTAATAATCCTACTTCTTCAATTCAAAGTGATTGTTTAGAATAGCAATAAATGAAATTTTCACAAAAAGAAATTTATCGTTTCTTAAAGAAAAGTGTTCCTGAATTTCATTGAATAATTGAAATTCTACTAATGAAGAATAAATAACAATAAGCGCTAATAATGCTAATCTAAGATCACAGTTGTTGCAAAAGTAACAAGATTAAATTTAGATTATAATTTTTGAAAAACCTCTGTTCATATATAATAAAGCTGATTTTCCTCAAAACCAATAAAGAGATAAACTTAATTCAGAATGGTAACTATTTTACTTGAATTAAATGTTTAAGTCTTATAAAATATTTTAGTGATTATAACAATCATCAAATCTAAATCACAATTAGAATTACTAATTAATAACAGAGCTCAAATTCTATTCTCGATACTTAAAATATTAAATCACTAGTACTCTATAGTAAATAATATTTACTGTTAATTTACAAAACATTAAATATAACATGGTTATTCCCTCAGGATACGAGTAAAAATCATGCTGTAATATTAAAGACTGCTGAATTAGCGTGAGATATACACCTGTTGGTTCTAACGAGCAATTCCGATATATGTTCTACATTGCAATCGTATATAAA
>CAZBCH010000335.1:0-3920 GCA_964490235.1 uncultured Flavobacteriaceae bacterium
AAACTAAAACCAACCAACTATGGTAAAGCTTAAAGATTATTTAGGAACATTAATCTCTGGCGTAAACCAAGCGCGTGTAATGGCAGACGTTGAGTCTGCCAAGATCGCGCAGGCTTATGCAAGTGATAACATTTTAAAACATTTTCCTATTCCTAGATTCAGGGCTCAAGATGTAGAGCTAGATATTCCTATAGCTATAGATAGTTTTGATGAGCAGGCAGTTGAGGATTATCAACCCATTGATAACAAATCTTTTAATAGCAGCACTTATCAAAGCATGAAAGATGCTGCAAAAGTTTCTTCCTTTTCACGAGAGACCTCGAGATTTTTGAACTCTGAGATTGCAAAAAAGTCAAAAGAATTAGAAAAGGAAATGAAAGCAAACGAATCAAAGGAAATCGCCTTTTCAAAATACGAAGAAAAAATGACAGCTGCTTTTACTAATGCTATTGAGATGGATAAAGTTTCTGTAAACGAGCGCGACGAGATGATTAATAAATACCGTCAAATTCTCAAGAATAAAGTCTATGAAGATGTGAAAACAAGACAAGTAACTAACACATTAGAAAATGCTCAAGTAATTGTCGAGGCGTCCAAATTAAGAGACATACCTAATGAAAATATTGTACGAATCAAGTTAAAACTTTTTGAAGACGGCATGGAATGGCATACCTCTGAAGATGAAAATGGAGATAGAACCTCCGTATTAACACCAGAATAATAATGAGAAAATCAGTTATAGAACCAGCATCCCAAATTAAGGAGGAACTATTTAAAGTTTCTCTATTTGTTGATAAATTCCAAACACAACATATTGAAATCCTTGATTTATGGATGACATTCATAAAAAATCTAGAGGACTTGCTCAAAAAGTACGGTTATAGAGAAACGGCGGAGATTTCAGGCTATCGTGCTGCAATCTTAAATAATATGAACTCAATTGATAAGAAAAAACGTACCAGTTCAAAAGTAAAACGTCAAGCTGCTCTTGCAACAGTGCAACCTATACAACAATTGTTGAGCGATAAACTCAATGAATTGGAGCAAAAAATTGAAACAGTAAGATCAATGATTAAACAAATTATGATACCTGCCAAAGACGCTGGAATGATTAATTATGATAAAAATAACGACTTTACGGCCTATTTAGAATCCCTACTTGCTCAATTCAAATCTCATGAACAGCTAGCTCCAGGAATCAATAGCGCTATTGCAAGCATTGGAAAATATGATGTTCTTAAAATCATTGCCGAAGAAATTGAATTTTAACTTTAAATAGAATACGTAAATTACACTCTCAAATCTTAAAATCAACCCAAATGAAAAAAATTATCTACCCATGCATAGCCCTAGTTGCTATGATGTTAACGATTACATCTTGTGAACAAAATAACAATCACATGCTCACACCTGAACAAATTGCCGAAAACTGGGAAAACACACCTGGAAGAATCTCACATAAAGAAGCAAATGAATTAGAAGAAAACTACATTAAATTTCTATATGAAGGTTCTCGTGATTCTTTAATCAGCTCCACAGGAGAAACATATCAAGATACTAGAGAAGTATGGTTTGATATAGAAGAACTTAAAAACTATATCAATTACGTAGAGCAATATGGTAAGGATAAAAATTACGATAATTTAGGTATACGTGTGTACTTGGGCTCTAAACAGCCTCAAAGTAATGGTATGGCGCAAACAACAGTTTTCTTTTATGGAACTGGTCGTTTTGCAGGTGTTAAAAAACTGCAAGATGACGACGGTGGTGCTATTGTAGAGCCTAATCTACCTGGAGCTGATGGTCTTAATAAAGGTACATCTGGAATGCCGCCTAATGGACTACAGTATCCGTAAATTATGATTTATGATTATACATATTATTACGTTTCCACAACAATTATCTATCTGTTAATTGTTACAGCTACTTTTGTATGTATTAAGAACTGGATAGTTTTAAAAAAAACAAAAGAATGGATTTTTTTACCATTCTTTTGTTTTACTATAATTATAGAGATAATCAGTCAGTATTATATTGAAGTGCTAGAGAAAAGTGCTGCATATGTGCTAGATATCTATACTTTAATATCAATCATATTTACAATTTACTGGTTTTATAGTTATTTAAAATCAAAAATATTAGCTAGTACGAGTATATTACTAGTTATCATAAGTTACATTTTGAACATCTATGATGTAGAAAAATATAATGAAGAGTTGCCAGCTTTAGCAATAGCCTCAGCGTTAATTATAACTATTAATGTTTTTGTATTTTTTAATCAAATATTATTGAAAAGTAACATCAATAAATTTAAGTTGGATCGTCCTTTCTGGATTGCCTTAGGCCTGTTTGTATGGCATATTAATTCCATGCCATTTGTTTTATTTTTACCTAACCTCAATAGACTTACTTGGCAAGTAAGTGGTGTACTTGTATTTATAAACATGATTATGTACGGATGCTTCATTTATGCGATGCGATTAAAACAAACTGTTCATGAGTAATTATCATTATTTCCTAGGAGCATTTGTTTTTATGACAGTAATAACCATAGGTATCATTTCCTTATTCATTACATTCAATAAGCGAAAGAATCAACTGCTTCAAGAAAAATTAGAAGATCAACTTGAAGCACAAAAAAGACAACATAATAGCGAGTTAAACGCCTTGCGCAGTCAACTCAATCCGCATTTTGTTCACAATAGTCTTAATGCCATACAATACTATATACAACGTAATGAAGTAGAAATTTCAGAAGATTACCTGACTAAGTTTTCTAAGCTCATGAGGTTATTTTTTGATTATTCCCGTAAAAAACAAATTACTCTAGAGGAAGAAATTTCTTTTCTTAAAAAATATCTTCAAATTGAAAAATTAAGGTTTGAAGAAAAGTTAAATTATAAAATTACTGTCGATCATAAGTTGGATACAGATGTACATCTTATTCCTACCATGTTATTGCAACCCATGATAGAAAACGCTGTTAACCACGGAATCTTTCACAAGCCAGAACCAGGGCTTATAGAGATTTCATTTCAATTAGATCCAGCCAGCAAAGGTTTCTTATTAAGTATTATAGATGATGGAATAGGACTTAAAAAGTCAAAAGAACTTCACAATAAAAATAAAGCTAGTACCAAAGCTCATAGCAGCGAGGTGATAAAAGAAAGAATTTCAATACTCAATGATAGCAAAGAATGGGATATTACCTATCAAATTATTGATCGATCGCAAGACAGTAAAATCACTGGAACTGCCATTTTCATGACGTTTAAACAACTTTAAAATTATGAGTATTAAGACAATTATCATAGACGACGAACCTAAAGCGATCGCAATTCTAGAAAATAAAATCAACCGATTTTGTCCCGATTTAGAAATTATAGCTAAGATAAATAAACCACAAGAGGCGTTTGATATAATTAATGAAAAGCAACCAGATCTCGTTTTTATAGATATCGCTATGCCAGGTATGACTGGCTTTGACGTGCTACAGCAATTTACAAATCCTAATTTTGAAATTATTTTTGCAACTGCTTTTGATCAATATGCTTTAGATGCGATTAAACATTGCGCCATTGGCTACCTTGTTAAACCTATTGATAATGAAGATCTTGTAGAGGCAGTAGTAAATGCAAAACGTAATATAGAAGATAAAAATGCTTTACAAAAAAATAAGCTTCTTATTGAAAATCTAGGGATTCAAAAATTTCAAAAAAAGAAAATCGTTATTCCTTCTACTGAAGGATTAGAATTTGTAAAAGTTAAAACGATAACTCATTTTGAAGGTGTTGACGGCTATACAAAAATTCATTTATCAAATAAAAAGGCTATGCTTAGTTCTCACAGTATAGGTCATTTTAAAAAACTATTGAACATTGATGATTTTTACCATGTTCATAAATCTTATATCATCAATA
>CAZBCH010000336.1:0-10181 GCA_964490235.1 uncultured Flavobacteriaceae bacterium
ATGAAGTAAGACCTAAAGCATGTAGAGAATATCCTCATACCGATAGAAAAAAGATTTATCAAATAGGAAATATTACCGTAAAAAATACTTCTATATGTCCAGCAGCCTATAAAGTGGTAGAACGTATGAAAGCAAATTTGCCATTATAGAATACTTATCATCTACATAATGGAAAACCCTATTTTTCTATTTCAGATTGCTTTAAATTTCTTAAAACATCATTTTTCCTACATATGATATGTTACAATATTTAAAATTATAGCTAACTTTTGTTAAACTTTATCGCCCTTTGCACGGTGTCTATTATATTTGAGTATATGAAAAGGTTGTTATACATTCTTACAATTTCATTTATCTTTTTATCATGTGATGAAAGACCTATCGCGCATGTAGAAAAAATAGATCAAGAGGGATTGAAAAAAGTGATTCAACCTGATCAAGATAAAATTAAAGTTATTAATTTTTGGGCAACATGGTGTGCACCATGCGTTGAAGAAATTCCTTACTTTGAAGATCTAGGTTACAGATATCAAGATCAAATAGAAGTTATACTTATTTCTCTAGATGAGGCACAAAAAATTGATGAGGCTGTTCAACCTTTTTTAGAGGAAAATCAAATTAAATCTACAGTCTTGTTATTAGACGATCCATACGCTGCAGAGTGGATACCTTTAGTCGATGAGCATTGGGATGGTGCTATACCTGTTACAATGATCGTTTCAAAAGATAAGAAGCAATTCTATAATAAAGCATTAACAGAGGATGAACTGGAAAATGCTATAAACACATTTTTATGAAGACATTAAAAATTTTAGTTACAGTTCTAATAGGCGCTTTAATTATAGCGTTTTTGTCTGGAATGCTAGAAAGTTCTAAACGTGAAAATTTATTTGCTGAAAAACCTATACCTAATCAAGAACAAGTAGACCGACAAGAAGCTCGAGAAATGAGTGCTATGAAAGGTTATCAAATAGGTGATGTAGCTACGGACTTTTCACTTAAAAACATAGATGATTCCATTGTATCGTTAAAAGATTTTGAAGATGCTAAAGGTTTTGTAATTATTTTCACTTGCAACCATTGTCCTTACAGCGTTGCATATGAAGATCGCATAATCGCCATTGATAAAAAGTACAAGAATCTAGGATATCCAGTAATAGCTATCAATCCTAACAATCCAAAAGAATATCCTACAGATAGTTTTGAAGCGATGAAAGTTAGAGCAAAAGAAAAAGGTTTTACTTTTCCTTACTTAATGGATACCGGTCAAAAAATATATCCTCAATACGGTGCTACAAAAACACCACATGTATTTTTATTACAAAAAGAGGGAGAACAAAATGTGGTGAAATACATAGGCGCCATAGATGATAATTATCAAGATGCAAAAGCTGTTAAAAACAAATTTTTAGAAGATGCTCTTCAATCCTTAATCAGCGGTAAGAGTATATCAGTAAAGACATCGCCCGCAATAGGTTGTAGAATTAAATAAACTTACTATAATTTTTATCTATTACAGCTCATGATCTACTCATGAGCTTTTAGTAATTACTGCCAGTTTTAAATTGTATTTTTGTAGAAAATTTACAAAATGATCCTAGAACAATATTATACTAAATGTCTTGCTCAAGGTACTTATTATATAGCTTCAAATGGTGAAGCGGCGATTATTGATCCTTTGAGAGAGGTTCAACCATACATAGACCGCGCTAGTGAGGATGGTGTAACCATTAAATATATATTCTTAACTCATTTCCATGCAGATTTTGTTTCAGGTCATGTAGATCTAGCCGATAAAACCGGTGCCACTATTGTAATAGGTCCTAATGCTGTTACTAGTTACGCTTTCGCGAAAGCGGAACACCTACAAACATTTTCTATAGGAGATATCTCGTTACAATTATTGCATACTCCTGGTCATACTATGGAATCCTCATGTTATCTTCTTAAAGATGAAGATGGCACAGAACAAGCCATTTTTACAGGTGACACTCTATTCATAGGCGATGTAGGACGGCCAGATCTTGCCGTTAAATCAGATTTAAGTACAAAAGATCTCGCTGGTCATTTATTTGATTCTTTAAGAAATCATATCATGCCATTACCAGATCATATAACGGTATATCCTGCGCATGGTGCTGGAAGTGCTTGTGGAAAAAATATGAGTAAAGAGACAAGTGATTCTCTAGGAAACCAGAAAAAAACTAACTATGCTTTAAATCCAGATCTAAGTAAGGAAGATTTTATTAAAGAAGTTACTACAGGTATCGCTGCACCACCAGCTTATTTTCCAAAAAATGTATGGATGAATAAAGGTGTTAATTCTAGTATAGATGAAGTGATCTCTAGAGGGAATACTCCTTTAAATTTAGAGGCTTTTAAAGCTCTTGCTAGTGATCCTGAGTTTTTAGTCCTAGACGTAAGATCACCTCAAGAATATACTGCAGGTGCCGTTCCTGGGTCTTTATTTATAGGTCTTGATGGGCAATTTGCTCCTTGGGTAGGTAGTCTCATAGAAGACATTGATCAAAAAATTGTTCTTATTGCTCCTCCGGGAAGAGAGAAAGAAGCGGTTACTAGGCTTGCTCGTGTAGGATATGACAACGCACATGGTTATTTATCTGGCGGTTTTGATTCTTGGGCAAACAATGATCTTGAAGTAAGTACCATACCTAATATAAGTGCCCAAGAATTTATTAATGGCTTAGAAGATAATTCTATTAAAAATCCAATAGACGCTCGTAAACCTGGTGAATATGAAGCTGGACATTTATGCAGCGTGCCTTTACACACACTAGATGCGATACATAAAGAAATAAAACAATTTAACCCTGAAAATACGTATCATATTTACTGTGGTGGTGGCTATAGATCTGTAATCTATGCTAGTATCGCACAGGCAAACGGAATCAACAAGGTAGTGAACGTAGAAGGTGGTTATGCTTCTATTAAAAAAACCGATTTAAAAAACCAAAAAATAGTTGCAACTAGCAACTGTTCCTTATAACTTATATCATGACAGATCTTACAAACCAAGAGTGGAAAGAAAAAACAGCCGCAGATTCTGATTACCTAATAATTGATGTGCGCACTGATGAAGAAGTGAGTGAAGGTGTAATTCCAGGTGCCTTACACTATGATATTTTCAAGCCTCAAGAATTCATGAATGCCATGAATGATATGGATGCTGATAAGAATTACTATGTGTATTGTCGTGCAGGTAGTAGAAGTTCTCAGGCATGCCAAGTAATGGAATCCTTAGGTTTAAAAAACACTTTTAATCTATCAGGTGGTTTCAGCAATTGGGATGGACCTACTTCAAGTCTTGAAAAGTGAGAACTGCTTATAAAATAATAGTAGTATTATTAATTGTAACAGCATTTAGCAGCTGTTTTACTGATAATGCTGGCGTTATCAATGTAGTTTCTGTAGAGGAAGCTGCTGCACTTATGAATTTAAATGATGTCAAAGTCATAGACGTGCGCAGCGAGATTCAATACAGTTCAAAGCATATCAATAAGGCAATAAACATTGAGGTTGAAAACGACGATCTCAATGGCGTCCTTGATAAAATGGATAAGAACGAACCACTTCTCATTTATTGCAATAAAGGCGGACAAAGTGAAAGATGTGCCAAAGTACTTCAAGAAAGGGGTTTTAAGCTTATTTATGACTTAGATGGTGGTATTGCAAAATGGGAAGAAAGTGGTAGAGAAGTAATCGTTAAAAATTAAAAAAACACAGCATTTATGCAGCTTGATCAAATAGCCAAATTAAAAAACACAACCTCTGATAATTTCTTTTTACTTGCAGGTCCTTGCGCCATAGAAGGAGAAGATATGGCAATGAGAATCGCAGAGAAAGTAGTAAAGATCACATCAGATTTAAAAATCCCTTACGTATTTAAAGGTAGTTTTAAAAAAGCAAACCGCAGTCGTATAGATAGTTTTACAGGAATAGGTGATATCAATGCCTTAAAAATTTTACGTAAAGTTTCAGAAACATTTGACATACCTACAGTAACCGACATTCATGAAGTAAGTGATGCCGCAATGGCTGCAGAGTATGTTGATGTGTTGCAAATCCCTGCTTTTCTTGTTAGACAAACCGATCTAGTAGTCGCCGCAGCCGAAACAGGGAAAGTTGTTAATCTCAAAAAAGGACAATTTATGTCTCCTGAAGCAATGCAACATGCAGTGCAAAAGGTTAAAGATTCTGGAAGTGATAAAGCATGGATTACAGATCGTGGGACCATGTTTGGCTATCAAGATATGATCGTTGACTTCAGAGGTATTCCTACTATGAGACAATTTGCACCTACAGTGCTAGATGTGACACATAGTTTACAACAACCTAACCAATCCAGCGGTGTTACTGGTGGAAGACCTGAAATGATAGAGACCATCGCAAGGGCAGGAATCGTAAATCAGGTAGATGGTTTATTTATTGAAACACATTTTGATCCAGCAAATGCAAAAAGTGATGGTGCTAATATGCTAGACTTACAACATCTAGAAGGATTACTTACTAGACTAGTAGCTATTAGAAAAACGGTACAATCGTTTTAATACATACATAATTTTTCATTTACTATTATAAGCGCCTTTCTATTAAAAAGAAAGGCGCTTTTTTATTTATGATTATAAAGGTGAATTTTAAGTGGTCTTCAAAATCATCTAGATTGAAAATGAACCTTTAAACTTGTCTAAAGTATTATATAAATATGTTAATTAAAGTTAAACAGTGTTTAACAGATAAAAACATAAACAACTCATAATCATTTTGTTAAACCTTATTTTTTAAATGATTATTATTTGAAGCCATTGAGTGAGTATTGATAGCTGTAACAAAGTAAGTATTTCTATGTCATTATATAAATAACTAATTATTAAAACTTTAAACTATGAAAAAATTAATTTTAATGACCGCAGTGCTATTTGCCGGAATTTGTAATGCTCAATTTCTTCAAAATGTAGATGACTTTTCTAAAATTAAAATCGATGCAGACGCACAAGTAGAAATTGTGTATTCTAGTAAAAGCGCCATAGCTTTTAATAAAAATGAATCTGAAGTAAAAGGCATGAAAATCAGTTCAGAAAATGATGCTTTAATAATTTCTCAAAACATTAATCAGCCCATCAAAAATCTCAAAATTAGAATTTATACTAATGATGTAAAAGCTCTAGCTGTGAATGGAAAAAGTACGGTAGTTTTTTCCAAATTTAAATTTCAGGATACACTAGTCATAATGGCTACCCAAGGTGCCGAGATTAACACAGGCGATATGGTAGTTAAGAATCTTAATATTGTAAGATCTGAAAATAGCAATGTACTATGTAAAAATGCTCGATCTACTAAAGAAACCGTAGATGGAGTTGCTGTTGCTATGAAATAGATGAGATAACAATCTTATTTTGAATTATAGATTTTAGATGCTTGCATTTAAAATCTATTTTTTTTTTTACCAATTAAACTTTTTCACTTTAAGATAGTCTTAACATAAACTATACTTATGAAATTTAGAACCTACCTATTAGCACTTATCGTTTTTAGCATCATTTCATGTGATAATTCTGAACAATCAGAAGACTACATCCCTACAGATCAAGCGATTCTAGAAAGTGCTTTTGGCAGCAATATAGACTTGAGCCAGACGGTAGATTATCGTAATCTAAACGTTCCAGCATACATTAGATTTGCAAATACGGGAAATGCTATAGATAATGAAAAGGCTGTTTTAGGTCGTATTTTATTTTATGATAAACAATTATCTGTAGATAATACCATTGCGTGTGCAAGTTGTCATAAGCAAGAAAATGCCTTTAGTGATACAGCTATCGCTAGTCTAGGAGTCAATGGTTTTACTGGAAGACACAGTATGAGATTAGTGAATACAGGTTATCAACCAGGAACTAGTTTTTTCTGGGATGAAAGATCTTCTTCTCTAGAACATCAAGTCACTCAACCTATCCAAGATCACGTTGAAATGGGTTTTAGTGGAACAAATGGAGCTCCTACATTAAATGATTTGTTATCAAAGCTTGCTGCTATCGATTATTATCAAGTTTTATTTCAACATGTTTATGAAGATCAAAACATAACTGAAGAAAGGATTCAAGAATGTTTATCTCAATTTGTAATGAGTATACAGTCATTTGATTCTAAATATGATCAAGGATTTGAAATGACGGCAAATCCTGGACAACCTTTTCCTAACTACAGCAACTCAGAAAATAGAGGTAAACAGCTCTTTACTACGGCTCCACAAAATGGCGGTGCTGGATGTGTTGCATGCCATGCACCGCCAGAATTTGCGATAAGAGATAACAGCCTCAATAATGGTGTTATAGGCAGTATATCAAATCCTAACGTATTTGACCATTCTAACACACGATCACCTAGCTTAAGAGATCTAGTTAATCCAGATGGAGATTTGAACGGTCCACTAATGCACGATGGTAGTTTTTCTACCTTGCTAGAAGTTGTCGAGCACTATAATAATATAGATTCAAATAACCAGCAAAATATCGATCCTATATTGCTGCGCAACGTAGGTCCTAACGGACCACAAGGTCAGAACTTAAATCTCTCTAACGATGATAAAATAGCCTTAGTAGATTTTCTTAGAACACTTACCGGTAGTGATATGTATACTAACGTTAAGTGGAGTAATCCTTTTGTAGACTAAAACCTTATGGAATAAGCAGCTGTTCAAAGCTCTCCCTTGTACCTTTGTAAACATTACCGTCTACAAGTGTTTCAACACCATTTATAGGCATAAGATCTGTAAACTGCCAGAAATTCCAAGGTATTTCTGGAGTTGAAACTTTATTATAATTGGCAATCCAGACTCGTGGATAATTTTTAAAATAGGCATCTGGCATTAGAACATCTCTGTAAAAAGCTTCACCACTATAAATAATAGGCTTTACCTGATAATGTGATTCAACGATTCGTATCCAGTTTTTCAGTCCTTTTCTTAAAGAGGTTTTATCTTGCACGTCTGATATATCTTCTATATCTAGAACTGGCGGCAAATCACCTTTTTTAAGATCTACTTGTTTTATAAAAACAGCTGCTTGTTTGGCACTATTTACATTGCTCCAGTAATAATGATAAGCACCTAATGTAAAGTCCTGTTTTCTAGCTTTTTTCCAGTTTTCTTGATATTTGGTATCATTCTCAATTCCTACAGATGCTCGCATGAAGATAAAATCAATGGTTTTGGCAGGATTAGGGTGAACTAAATCGTTCCACTCTATTTCACCTTGATGTTGAGAAATATCAATTCCTTGAATCTCAAATTTGGAAATACGATCATGAAGGTAAGAATTAGAAGGCTGTTTTCTCGATCTTTTAAACGAGTAACGTTCTACTAAAACAACAGCACAAATCATAACAAATGCCGATAGGACTAGGCTTATAAGTATCCATCTTTGCCTATTCATTTTTTCATCTTAGATTTACGTAAGAGCATTAATTCTTCTAATGTTTCTATTAAAATATCGTCGTCTATATCATCTACAGTTTTAAAACGTAACGACCGCAGCATTTTTCTACCTTCACCTGCGACAAGAGCCTGATGTTTATTACTCAACTCATTTGCATGTGTCATTCCTAAGTCTACAAATGTCTTACGATAATTTAAGAAGCAAAACATAGTTTTATCTCCTATATAATAGAAAGGTAGCGACCATTTAAATTTTAATTGCAATTCAGGAAAACTCGATTCAATTACCAATTGTAAATGAAGCATTATAGAACGATACGGCTCTGGTGCTTTATCTATATATTCTAGAGCAGGATTCATGAAGTAATGCTTTGAGTTTTTCCGCTTTCGCGAAAGCGTAACAAAAATATATAATAATCGTCTTATCTTGTAACCTCAATACTACTAACTATGAAACACTTACTAAATATCGCACTTGTTTTATCAGCAATGATCGCAAGTGGTCAAGGAACACAACTTTTAAGACAGCCCACTATTCATAAAGATAAAGTGGTTTTCTCTTATGCAAATGATTTGTGGCAAGCCAGTACTAATGGTGGAAATGCCGTAAGAGTTACCAGTGATATAGGTGGTGAAATGTCACCTCAATTCTCTCCTGATGGAAAAATGATTGCTTTCACAGCAGAATATGACGGTAATTTTGATGTATATGTGATTCCTGCTAGCGGTGGAGAACCAGTACGAATGACTTTTCATCCTAGTGGAGACTTTGTGCAAGGATGGACTCCTGATAATAAAGTGATTTTTAGATCTAATCGAGCGTCAAAACCTACTCAATCAAATCATTTATATACCATAGGACTTAATGAACATTTTCCAGATCTAATAGAAATAGGAAGAGCAGCCTTTGGAAATGTTTCACTAGATGGTAAACACATTGCCTATACTCCTATTACATCTTGGGATGCAGAATGGCGCAATTATCGTGGTGGACAAGCCTTACCTGTATGGATCGTAAATTTAAAAACTAAAGAATTACAAACTACTCCGCAATTAGATCAAGAACGTCACCTTTCACCTGTCTGGCACAACGACATGGTTTATTATATCTCAGAGCGAGATTACACTAGTAATATATGGTCCTACAATCCTAAAACTAAATCCGAAAAACAAATAACTTTTCATAAAACCTTTGATGTTAAAAATCTTGACACAGATCACAATAATATTGTTTATGAACAAGGTGGTTATTTACACTTATTAAACCCTACTACTGGTGCCACTAATAAAATCATCATTAACGTTCAAGCTGATTATAATTTTGCAAGAGAACGCTGGAACGAGGTAAGTGCTTGGAATCTGAGTAACCCTAATGTATCACCTAATGGTAAACGCGTTTTATTTGAACATAGAGGAGAAATCTTTACCGTTCCTAAAGAGAATGGCACCTGGCGCAATATTTCTAACTCCACTGCTGTTGCAGAGCGCAGTCCTATCTGGTCTCCACAAGGTGATCAAATAGCATGGTTTTCTGATGAGAGCGGTGAATACCAAGTCGTTATTACCGATCAATACGGAGAAAATAAAAAAAGCATTGCTATAGAAAATCCAACCTTTTTCTTCAAGCCAGACTGGTCGCCAGACGGGAAATACTTGAGCTTTACCGATACTGACTTTAATGCCTACGTGTTAGATATCGCTACCGGAAAAGCCCAAATAATAGCTACTGATAATTTTGCACATCCTAATAGAACATTAAATCCTGTGTGGTCACCAGATAGCAAATGGGTTGCTTATAGTAAACAATTGAAAAGTCATTTTAAAGCCATATTTGTTTATAACGTAGAAACTAAAAAGACCATTCAAATCACAGATCCTATTGCAGATTCTATCAGTCCTATATGGGATGAATCTGGTGATTACATTTACACACTTTCTAGTACTGATTACGGTCTCACCTCTGGCTGGTTAGACATGAGTTCTATAGATAAAACGGTCAACAGATCTCTCTATGCTGTTGTCCTTGCCAGTGATGGAAAAGCACCTCATTTACCAGAAACTGATGAAGAGGTCATCAAAAAAGAAGACGCTGATAAAAAGGAAGAAAAGAAAGATGATAAAAAAGACGCTAAAGATGTAGCCGTAACAATTGATGAAGAAGGAATTTTTGAAAGAATTATCCCGATGAAGTTGCCATCTAGAAATTATCCAGTACTTGCTAAAGGACCATCTGGAACTGTTTTTATCGCTGAGGCCATACCAAATGAGAACGGCTTAAAAGTTCACAAGTACGATGTAAAAAAACAAGAAGCTAAAGAATTTGCAACTGGAGTGAACTCTATGGTTTCCTCTTACAATGGTGATCATTTACTATTATTTAAATCAGGAAGCTGGAGTCTTAACGATGCAAAAAAACCAACTGCAGAAAAGGAAACTCTTAATACTTCAATGAAAGTAAAGGTTAATCCACAAGAGGAATATGCTCAAATCTTCAAGGAAGGATGGCGATACATGAGAGACTTTTTATATGTAGATAATACGCATGGCGCTCCATGGGATCAAGTTTATGAGTGGTATGCGCCATGGATCAAGCACGTACGCCATCGTGTAGATCTTAATTATGTAGTCGATATCATGAGCGGAGAAATTGCAATCGGTCACTCCTATGTTTCTGGTGGTGATTTTCCAAATGTCAATCGTGTTCCAGTAGGCTTACTAGGCTGCGATTTAA
>CAZBCH010000337.1:0-2337 GCA_964490235.1 uncultured Flavobacteriaceae bacterium
AATGACAACTTGGGCAGTGTCCTGATTGCCAGAATTGTTCGAGTTGTTGTTAGTAGACCAATTGTCTCCTTCTTTGACTACTACATCTGCCTGACCACTTACATTTTTGGTCTTACACCCTGCAATTGCTAAAAGAAAAATAGCTACAATAATATATTGGAATGTTGTTGAGATTTTCATAGATATTACTTGATTCAAAGCTTTTGATTTATTCCCATTCAATTGTTGCAGGTGGTTTAGAGCTAATGTCATATACTACACGATTTACCCCTCGCACATTATTAATGATTTCATTCGAAACCTTAGCCAAAAACTCGTAGGGTAGATGTACCCAATCTGCAGTCATACCATCAGTACTTTCTACTGCTCTTAACGCAACGCATTTTTCATAAGTACGCTCATCACCCATGACACCGACACTGTTAACCGGTAGAAGGATCGCACCTGCTTGCCAGACTTTATCATATAAATCCCATTTTTTAAGATTATTGATAAAAACAGCATCAACTTCTTGTAGGATCGCTACCTTTTCAGGCGTTATATCACCTAATATACGAATAGCCAGTCCAGGACCAGGAAAGGGATGTCTTCCTAAAAGCTCTGCCGCCATGCCCATGGATTTACCTACTCTACGTACTTCATCTTTAAATAAAGCTTTTAACGGTTCTACTATTTTTAATTTCATGAAATCTGGAAGTCCACCTACATTGTGATGCGATTTTATCGTCGCACTAGGTCCACCAGTAGCACTTACACTTTCTATGACATCTGGATATATGGTACCTTGAGCTAACCAAGTGACGTTTTTAACATCGTTTGCCTCATCATCAAAAACCTCAATAAAAACACGACCTATAGCCTTGCGCTTTAATTCTGGATCACTCTCTCCTGCAAGAGCTTCCATAAATCGTGCCGAAGCATCCACGCCCTTAACATTCAATCCCATACCTTCATATTGTTCTAGTACTTGAGAGAATTCATTTTTGCGCAGTAAACCATTATTAACAAATATGCAATAAAGGTTTTTTCCTATGGCTTTATGTAAAAGCATTGCAGCAACAGAGGAGTCTACTCCACCAGAAAGTCCTAAAACGACACGGTCATTACCTAATTGCTTTTTTAACTTTTCGACAGTTTCTTCTACAAAACTATCTGGCGTCCAGTCTGGAGTTACTTGAGCGATATTGATTAAAAAATTTTCCAGAAGTTTCTTTCCATCTGTAGAGTGGTAAACTTCTGGGTGAAATTGTATAGCATAAGTTTGCTCTCCTTCTATTTTATAAGCCGCATTTTGAACATCAGTGGTACTTGCTAACAAAGTACTGTTATCAGGTAATTTTTTAATAGTATCACTATGGCTCATCCACACCTGGCTACCTACTTCGATTCCTTCTAGAAAAGGATCTTCTTTAATAAAAGATAAATGAGCACGACCATATTCTCGTGTGCTCGAGGCACCTACTTCACCGCCGTGAAAATGAGCTAGGTATTGAGCTCCATAACACACACCTAACAATGGTTTTTTACCTCGTATTTCTTTTAAATCGATGTGAAATGCTTCACTAGACCTTACTGACATAGGGCTTCCGGATAGAATAATAGCCTTATAATGATCTAGTTGAGCTGGTACTTTATTGAAAGGATGGATTTCAGAATAGATGTTTAACTCTCTTACCCTGCGCGCAATAAGTTGTGTGTATTGCGATCCAAAATCTAAAATTAATATCTTGTCGTGTTGCATGAGCAAATTTACTTTTTTAATCACTAAAGTTCATTGCTATTCAACAGATTTGTTAACTTGTTTTCAAAACATTTCTAGAAGCTAGGTACTTGAATATCTCTTACAACTCAATTACCGTGAATCTCATATCTAAAGGATCTAATGCATCCTTAATTTTATCTATAAACTCCATTCCATATTCTTGATAGAAATATGAAAAATTAGTCTGTCGTTCTTGCAAACTCTCATTAGGAAAAAGCTCTTGTTTAATGAGTAAAGCTCTTTTCAAATAATCTTCTAATTTTCGTTTTTGAGCTTTTAAAAGTCTTTTCTCTAGCTTTTCTAGTCCTTTTATTTGTTTACGCTCTTGAGCTTTTACAGCATTTTCAAAGGATGGATCTGTTTTTAAAGCTATGGCATGAAGCGATTCAAATTGTTTATGAAGGTGTAATTTTTGAGGCGTAAAATCTATTTTTATATCGCTTACTTGATGAGTAAGCTGCGTGGTAAGTTCATGGTCTGGTTGAAATAAATCCCAAACAGTAATATCTAGCTTATCCACTTTCTTTAATTGTTTTGTGGTTACTAGTAATGCAGAATTACGCAGCAATAGCATA
>CAZBCH010000338.1:0-17378 GCA_964490235.1 uncultured Flavobacteriaceae bacterium
ATCGCACAAAAGGCTCACATAAATTTAAATGATTAAGCAGCGCTTTAATACCTGCAGGATTACCTTGTTCAAAAATCATATCTATACTAGCAGCAATTTTGTAGTGTAGTTCATATGATTCTGCCACGTCTCCGTTAAGTGCATATCGTATCATATCAGAGAAATCCTGAGCCATTGCTTGACCTATTACAGAGATCACTCCTGCTCCACCAGCCAGTGTCATAGCATTTGCAATCATGTCATCACCAGATATCACAAGAAAATCTTTAGGAGTATATTGTATCAAATTCATGGCTTGTACGAGATCTCCTGCAGCTTCTTTAATCCCTATAATATTCTCAAATTCTGCTAGGCGCACGACTGTTTCTAGCGACATATTTGAAGCTGTCCTTCCTGGCACATTATACAATAATATAGGTAAAGGACTCACCTCTGAAACAGCTTTAAAGTGCAGGTAAATTCCTTCTTGAGTAGGCTTATTATAAGACGGTGATACCGACAATATCGCTGTAAAATTCTCGTGATCAATAGACTTTAATTCTTCTACAATTACGTGAGTATTATTACCACCTACTCCTAACACTAGTGGTAATTTTCCAGCGTTTGAAGAAACGATGGTATCAATTACGATCTGTTTTTCTTCTTTAGATAAAGTAACAGACTCTCCTGTGGTGCCTAACACTACAAGGTAATCAACTCCATTATCGATTTGATGGCGCACGACTCTATTAAGAGCCTCACAATCTACTGTTCCGTTTGCTGTAAAAGGCGTCACAAGCGCCACTCCAGTACCTATTAATTCTTGCATTTTATTGAGTAAGGATTTTTAAATATTTTGCAATTTCAGATATAAAAAGTGCATGATTAGTTAAAGGAACGTTAACAGCAAGATCATATGTAATTTCTTCTTGATGACTATATCCCATTTTAAAATTACTATTCAATTTCATTGCCAGATACCTCATCAACTCATGATTAGACTCATAAAAGTTGATCTGTAAGTCATAACTTTTTTGAATCACCTTACTAATATCAGGTTTTGCGATTCCACCATTCCATTTCAATAACTTCTTATCAAAAAATATAATACGCTCGTCGTTGTTTTTTTTAACGTCTTTACAACGGGCGATCAATGTTAAATTATCTTCAGGAATTTGTAACTCTTTACACCATTTTTGAAACATAGTAGTATCAGTAACATTTTCATAATCAAATAGTACAACCAGAGACCTGGGCCACTTAGGCTCCTTATCCCTAGAAGCGTTCTCTAGAGTTTCAAATTCTTTACGCAGCCATCTCTGCTTTAATACGTCAAAAATCATGTACTTTTACTACTTATTCTTTTGACAAAAATAGCACAATCGCAATAAGGCTTTATGAAAAATAACAGGTTAAAAAAAAGTATGGAATTATATAAGTGTTTCGCTTTCGCGAAAGCGGTATTACTAACAACTATTCTTCTGGTTTCATGCACGGATAAGACCTATCAATTGAACAAAGTTCACAGCGCTACTGTTGCCGTAGATTCTAGCATCACTGAGATACAAGAAATTGAGGACTTTATAGAACCGTTTAAAAACTCAGTTGATGCAGAAATGAATAAACAACTGAGCTATAATCCAGTTGCTATGCACAAAAATGACTATAAATTCAACACACCTATAGGCAACATGATGGCAGAAATAGTAAGAAAAAAAGGAAATCCTATTTTTGAAAGCCGCACTGGAAACCAAATTGACGCGGTTTTGCTAAATCATGGTGGTATTCGAGCATCTCTAAATCAAGGAGCCGTCACTATGCGTACCGCTTATGAAATAATGCCTTTTGAAAACAGTATTGTTGTCGCTCAGCTTAATGGCTCGCAAATGGACTCCTTAGTTAATTACCTGGTTAAAAGAAAAACTGCGCATCCAATTAGCGGACTAACCATTCATTTAAATAAAAATGGTAGTCTGGAAAAAGTATTAATAAATGGTGAGAAAATAAATAAAAATCAGGTCTATCATGTTGCCACTAACGATTATTTATACAACGGTGGTGATAATATGAGCTTTTTTAAAGACACTCCAGTAACTACTTTAGACTATAAAATTAGAAATGCGATGATCGATTATTTTAAAGAAACAGACACTTTAAAATTTGAAAGAGACGATAGGTTTTCAGTAACTCAATAAAAAACCTTAAATACCTAATCATGGAAAGAAGAAAATTTATACGTAACACAAGTGCTGGAATGGTAGCTGGTGCGGCTTTATGGTCTAACTATGCTCTTGCTAGTGGTATTTTTACAGGACCAGAATTAGAGCCTGGAACTAAGAAAATCACGATCTTACATACTAACGATACGCATTCTCATATAGAACCTATTTCTGGTGGTCGTAATGATGGACGTGGTGGTGTTGCTCGTAGAGCAGCAATTATTAACAAGGTACGTTCAGAAAACCCAAATACATTATTACTAGACTGTGGTGATATCTTTCAAGGCACGCCCTATTTCAATTTCTATGGCGGCGAGCTAGAGATCAAGTTAATGTCTATGCTGGGTTATGATGTTGCAACTATAGGAAATCATGATTTTGATAACAGTATTGAAGGTCTTTACAAACAACTACCGCATGCCGATTTTGACTTTGTGATCTCTAATTATGACTTCTCAAACACCATCATGGATGGACATACTAAACCTTATAAAGTTATAGTTAAGGATGGTGTGCGCATCGGGCTATTTGGTGTAGGAATAAAACTAGATGGATTAGTAGACCCAAAAATGTATAAGGAAACTGTTTATAACGATCCTATTGAAGTCGCAAAAGAACAAATTAAAACCTTGCGAGAAACAGAAAAATGTGATCTAGTAGTTTGCATGTCACATTTAGGCTACTCTTATAGAGGTGATCGAGTATCTGACCTATCACTTGCCGCAGCCACAACAGGTATAGACCTTATCATAGGTGGTCATACACACACATTTCTAGACGCACCAGAAATCGTTAAAAATGCCTCAGGAAAAGATGTCATGGTCAATCAGGTAGGTTGCTATGGAATCAACTTGGGCCGTATTGATTTCTACTTTAAAGAAGGGAAAATTAATAAAGGAGTCGACGTGGTTTATGAGATTTAATTCAATCAGTTTATAATATAATATGACCAAATCAATCATTACAAAAGGATTCATACTTTCAGGAATCATAAACACCTTAGGAATTCTATTTTTCTCAAAAGGCTTTACCAATGACGTTATTCCAGAAACAGATCCGGTAGTGATGTCCTATTTTGGACTTGTTATGATTATGGTTTGGGGTCTTGCTTTTATAGCAGTAGCTAAAGTTTTTGATAAAGTGAAATGGCTTGTTGGTGTATTTGCTCTTGAAAAACTATGCTACGTCATTGCTTATGGATATTGGTTTTCAAATAATAGTGTTCAAGAGGTGTATAATAAAGATGTAATTGCTGGAATTTTTTACTCTATCTATGGTTTAAATGACTTTCTATTCATGCTGTTTTTTGGGTATGTTTTCATCAAACTCATGAAATCCAAATAAACCCACTGAAACACTCAACTGTAATTTTTACCGATATACCCCAAAAATATTACCGTAACAACATCATTTATTACATTTTAAAACTATTAACCCCTAATTTTATAGGGTCAAACTATAAATTTTATATAATTTTAAAACACATACCCTATATTTGAAAAATAATTTAAAATTTTTCAAATGGGCAAGAAGGTTAATTTTATAGTTTTAGCTGTTTTAGTACTTACCAGTTTAACGTTTAGTAATCCATATACAGAAAATGGCGACATGAGCGCCATTGACAGTGGCGATACCGCATGGATGTTAATCGCTTCAGCATTTGTATTATTAATGACTCCAGGACTTGCCTTTTTCTATGGTGGTATGGTCAACAAAAAATCCATGATATCTACCATGCTGCAAAGTTTTGTAGCGCTGGGCGTGGTGAGTATCTTATGGGTAATTGTAGGTTTCTCATTAGCCTTTGGTGAGAGCTGGCATGGCATTATAGGGAATCCGATGACTTATTTTAATTTTAAAGATGTAGGTCTTGCTCCTAACCCAGATTTTGCAGGGACCGTTCCCTTTTTAGTATTTGCTCTTTTCCAGCTTAAGTTTGCCATCATTACACCAGCGTTAATCACAGGTAGCTTTGCAGAACGTGTTCGTTTTAGAAGCTACATCTTATTCATGGTATTGTTTACTATATTCATATACACGCCTTTAGCTCACATGACTTGGCATCCAGACGGATTGTTGCGCAATCTAGGAGTACTAGATTTTGCCGGCGGAACAGTAGTTCACATGAGTGCAGGATTTGCAGCACTTGCAGGAGCAGTTTATTTAGGGAAACGCAAAAAAATCACACACGATCCAGCAAATGTGCCTTATATCATTTTAGGAACTGGATTGCTTTGGTTTGGATGGTTTGGTTTTAATGCTGGTAGCGCACTAGCCGCAAATGCAGATGCCGCCATAGCGTTTGCAAATACAAATATTGCTAGTGCCACAGCAATGATCACATGGATGTTTTATGAACGTTTCTCTAATCGTAAAATGAGCGCTGTAGGCGCATGTATCGGTGCTATTGTCGGACTAGTTGCCATTACACCTGCTGCAGGTTTTGTTACTATTTCACAAAGTATATTTATTGGATTTGCTACAGCTATTACTAGTAATATCGCCATTTCATTATTTTCTAAAACTGGTATTGACGATACACTAGACGTTTTCCCTAGTCATGGAGTTGGTGGGATTGTAGGTATGATTCTAACTGCTGTTTTTGCAAAAGATGTTGGACTTGTACATGGTGAGACAGAAACCTTAATGTGGCATATTATAGCGCTTATAGGAGTTTCTGTATTTACCTTCGGTGGTAGTTTGTTATTCTATAAACTGGTTGATATTTTAATTCCTATAAGAGTAAGAGACGATCAAGAAGAACGCGGTCTAGATGCTAGCCAGCACGGTGAAGAAGTGAGTTAATTCAATCGAGTAAAACCTTTTTCTGGAAATGCAATGTCGTACTCTACAGGAGATTCCTCTAAGTACTGAAAGCAACTTTGTTCCTTTTCTGCATCACTATATATTAGTTTAAACTGGTCGTCTAGTTGCAAGTATAGGATGTAAATCTCATCTCCTGCGCCGCACATTCCGCGACCAGCACTACCTGGTTTTGATGGTTCTATAATACTTATCAACAAATGCGTTACACCATCAACTGTTTTGTGACCTAGAATATCAATTTCATAAGCGTATTCATATCCTAACGCGCCTATATCTAAGACTTCTTTATCGTTATAGGTTAGATACACATTTTGATCGCCTAGACTCCACAACATCTGTTGTGGATTACCATTAAAATTAACATCGAGTGTTTTAGCAGAACCTGCCTTTTGCCAAGTAAGATCTGCAAAAAGCCCTGTATCAGTTGTAGATTCAAAAACTTCATCATAGCTCAACACTTGACAAACATATTCATCATCAACTTCTGTTTCAAAATCACCATCATATTTGGCATAAATTTTAAAAGATTCTTCTTCAGGGTAGACAGAATAATAGAAAAGTATAGGAATAGACTCTGTGCTATTGTCATATTTATACCAACCTGTAAATTCTTGTTCATACTCACAATAACCGACTCTCTCAACATACATTGTTATAGGATATTTATCTACATATCCTTTTATTAACATGGTGTTATTAGGGATGATTTTTGAAGAATAGGTTTGCGCTTTCGCGAAAGCGAAATTCAACACCACCACAATTACCAATAGCTTATTCATATTTTAAATCATTGCTAGAAATTCCTGCTCGCTAATAATCGTTATACCTAATTTCTCTGCTTTTTCAAGTTTAGACGGTCCCATTTTATCACCACGAATTAGATAATCTGTTTTACTAGAAATCGAACTCGAGTTTTTACCACCATTATCTTCCACAAGTTTCTTTAAATCATTTCTAGACATTTCAAAAACACCTGAAATCACAAAGCTTTTACCTGCTAATTTATCAGTCTGACCTTCTAATTGCTCTTCACTCAACGCAAATTGTAGACCAGCATTTTTCAAACGTTCTACTATCGCCATTTGATCATCATTCTGGATAAATTCAACTATAGATTGAGCGATACTTTCTCCTATTTCTGGAACAGCGGTTAATTCTTCCATCTTTTTATCTGCCGCACTGGAAACATCAGCAAATAAGTCAATAGAACTCTTATCAGGCTCTGCTGGCATATTTAATAACGCCTCGACGTTTTTATAATGTTTGACTAGTTTTTTATCTACCGTTTCACCTACATACCTAATCCCTAGTCCAAACAGCACACGTTCAAAAGGCACTTGTTTACTAGCCTCTATTCCATTGATCATATTCTCGGCACTTTTTTGTGCCATGCGTTCTAGCGGTAAAACCTGCTCTACCGTTAGATCGTACAAATCTGCATAATTGTGTATGAATCCTGCGTCGACTAATTGACCTACAGTCTCTGCTCCTATCCCATCAATATCCATCGCTTTGCGAGAAATAAAATGTTCGATTCTACCTTTTACTTGTGGTGGACAGGCCATATCATTAGGACAATAATGCTTTGCATCTCCATCAGTACGCACAAGTTCTGTATTACATTCTGGGCAGTGCGTGGCATACACCGTAGGAGTGGAATTTTCTGGTCGTTTAGTTAAATCTACAGCCACTATTTTAGGGATGATCTCGCCACCTTTTTCTACATACACTTCATCGCCTACTCTTATATCTAGTTTTTCTATTTGGTCGGCATTATGTAAGCTTGCACGTCGTACGGTTGTTCCAGATATCTCTACTGGCTCCAGATTAGCCACTGGCGTTATAGAACCAGTACGACCTACTTGATACGTAATCTCTTCTAGTCTTGTGGAAACCTGCTCTGCCGCAAACTTATAGGCCATCGCCCATTTCGGCGCTTTGGCTGTAAAACCTAGCTCATCTTGTTGATCTAGAGAATTTACCTTTATCACAACACCATCGGTTTCATAAGGCAACTCCTTACGAGCTACATCCCAATGATTGATAAATTCAAACACTTCTTCTATAGAATTGACTAATTTACTTTCTTGAGGTGCTTTAAAACCCCATTTTCGCGCAAGCGTTAAAGAATCAAACTGACTTTTTACTGGTAAATTTTCACCAGCAAGTTGATACAATAAACAGTCCAGTGGTCTTTTTGCCACCTCAGCACTATCCTGAAGTTTTAAACTACCGCTAGCCGTATTACGCGGATTGCGATATAAATCCAATCCTAGTGCCTCACGTTCTTCATTCATTTTATGGAATCCATCCCAAGGCAACACAATCTCACCACGTATTTCAAACTTCTCAGGAACGTCGTTTCCTTTTAATTGTAATGGTACAGACTTAATCGTGCGCACATTTGCCGTTACCTCATCACCTTGATTTCCATCTCCACGAGTTACCGCTTGGACAAACTTGCCGTTTTCATAATGCAAACTAATGCTCGCACCATCATATTTAAGCTCACAAGTATATTGAATATCGCCATCCACTATTTTCTTGATACGCGTTTCCCAATCACGCAAATCCTCAATAGAATAAGAATTATCTAGCGAGTACATGCGGTTGATATGCTTAACGGTATTGAAGTTTTTAGTCACCTCACCACCTACACGCATAGATGGACTGGTAGCGTCATAGTATTCAGGATGAGCGGCCTCTAGCGTTTTTAATTGCTCCAGTTTCTTATCAAACTCAAAGTCTGATATGGTAGGATTATCGTTAACGTAGTAATTATAATTGTGCTCGCGCAATTCATCGCGCAGGGATTGTATTTGTTCTTTTGGACTCATAGAAAATGTGCTATCTTCTGCTCAAATTTTTAAGATTCTAAAATACAATAATGAGCGCTAGATTTCTAATTCTTTGTAGTTTGATATTAACACTGTTTTCATGCAGTGATCCTCAGGTAAAATTAACCAGTCCGTCTATTATTCCAGCGCCTCAATCTTTGCAAGTAAATCCTGGACACTTCACTATTAATGAAGAAACTACATTGAGTAATAACGACGATTTTACAGCTTCCTATAACTTCCTATTATCTTTTTTGAAAGACGCTACAGATCGCGATTGGGATACAAAATACAGTGATAACAATGCCATTATACTAGAGTATGACTCTAGCATTACTTCAAAAGAAGGCTACAACATCATCAGTACAGACCGCAACATTACCATTAAAGCTAGTACAGACGCTGGTGCATTCTATGCCGTGCAATCTCTGATTCAGTTGATGCCTGCAGATATAAACAACGCAACAGAAATATACATCCCAGCAGTCACCATAAAAGATGAGCCGCGTTTTAATTACCGTGGTATGCACCTAGATGTTTCTAGACATATGTACGATGTAGATTTTATCAAAAAATACATCGACGCCATGGCCATGCTCAAGATGAACAATTTTCACTGGCATCTTACAGACGATCAAGGCTGGCGCATTGAGATTAAAAAGTATCCTAAATTGCAAGAAATCGCCGCATATCGTGACTCGACACTAGTTGGGCATTACAACGACACACCGCATCAATATGACGGTAAAAAGTACGGCGGTTATTATACACAAGAAGAAGTACGTGAGGTGATCGCTTTCGCGAAAGCGAGACACATCAACGTCATCCCAGAAATAGAAATGCCTGGTCATACACAAGCCGCTATTGCTGCCTATCCAGAATTGGGTTGCACAGGAAACAACATAGACGTGGCAATGAAATGGGGCGTTTTTGAAGATATCTATTGTCCTAATGAGGCAACGTTTACATTCCTTGAAAACGTGCTGGACGAAGTGATGGAATTATTTCCATCTAAATATATCCATATAGGTGGCGATGAAGCGCCAAAAACACAATGGAAAACCAGCGATGTCGCACAAAAAGTCATCAAAGAAAATGGACTAAAAGATGAGTATGAGTTACAGTCCTATTTTATCCAGCGCATGGAAAAATACATCAACTCAAAAGGCCGCCAAATTATAGGATGGGATGAAATTCTAGAAGGTGGACTCGCACCTAATGCTACGGTGATGAGCTGGCGTGGTTTAGAAGGCGCTATCGAGGCTGCAAAAGCCGGTCACGATGTAATCATGACACCTACATCGCATTGTTATTTTGATTACTATCAAAGTGAGAATGATGATGAACCACTCGCCATAGGCGGATTTTTACCACTTGAGAAAGTCTATAATTTCAATCCAATTCCTAAAGAATTGAGCGATGAAGAAGCTATTCATGTTTTAGGAGTTCAAGGAAATATCTGGACAGAATATATGACAACCAGCGATCAAGTAGAATATATGGCATTCCCACGTATGCTAGCCATGAGCGAAGTAGCTTGGAGTCCTGTAGAGAACAGAAATTATGAAGATTTTATCAACCGATTAGAATATTTTCATGAGCGTATGGATGCATTAGAAATCAATTATGCTAACCATTTATATGAAATTGAAGGTAAGTTGAATAGTAATCAAGCATATGAATTAAGCACTAAAACTATTGGTAAGGAAATAAGGTTTACAACTGATGGGTCTGAACCTGACTCATCTTCTACGGTTTATGATTCTCCTATTCCTTTTACTGCAGATATGACTTTAAAAGCTGCCGTTTTTAAAGATAAGGAGCAACTTGGTTCAGTATTCACTCAAGAATTTATCTTCCATAAAGGTGTAGGCGCAACGATCAGAATTAATAAAGAACCGCACAAATCCTATGCTGGTAGTGGCGCCGCTGGACTGATCAACGGAATTAAAGGAAGTGATTCTCGTTATGGTGATAGCGAGTGGTTAGGGTTTTGGGGAGAAGATATTGAGATTGAAATCGAATTTGAAAAGGAAGTTGAAATTAATGAAATTGAATTGCGATTTTATAATGCGCCTGGTCAGTGGATTTATGCGCCCAATGATGTATGGTTCTACCCAAAAACAACAACACCTGAAATAGTTCAATCTTTAATCTCAGATAGACATAAATTAGAAGCTATAGTAAAGTTACCTATTCCGTTTAACAATACTAAAATGAAAGCAATAACAATAAAAGTTCCCAACTACGGCACCATCCCAGACGACCAACAAGGCGCTGGAAATACAGCATGGACATTTATTGATGAGATTATTGTAAAATAGCAAGCATTTTTTAACGTCTATTTTAAACTGTCAAAGTGTTATCAACCTCAAAAAGTCAAGCTCTATCCTTTTTAAAGAATTAAACAAAATTGTAAAGCTTAAGAAAAAAGTTTTATTAGTAGAAGAAAATCGAAATTGTTAAAATTTTATTTTTAATAATGAAACTTAGATATGTTTACACCATTCAAATTGAGGATATAAATGACAAAAAAAAGTTTGGCGCTAATCTTTATGTTAGGAATATTCAATCTGGCGTATGGACAGATTACTATAATGGCCGTTGATAATAATGGGAAGTCTATAAAAAATGAAAAAATTATTATCTCTCAAGATCAAATTGATCTTGAGAGATATAGTGATTCTACAGGCATGATAAGTTTTGATTCTGATATTTTTGATATCACAAAACCAATTAAAATAACGCCAAAAGGTTATAAAACTTTAGAGCAAATGCTAAATGGACGAATGTCAAATATAAGTTTTGCTGAAAATACTTACGAACTCGACCCTATCATTTTAAAAGGAAGAAAAACAAAAGAGATAACCTTTAAAAACTATAAAGAAAAAGAAAATCGATTTTCAAATTATTATATACGCACCGCAATTCGTTTAAATGCAGAGCATATAATCAACATAACAGAGTTTGCAAAAAATTCTGATTATGGAGCTATAAAATCAATCTCTTTTGACGTTAAAAATCGACAGCCTAACGATACAAGTTTTGTTTACTATCGTTTAAATTTATATAATAAAGAGAAAAATATCATTTACTCAAAAGATCAAAAGTTTCAAATAAATAAAATTGATAAAGACCTAGTATTTGAAATTTCCCCTGAAATCTTTTCAAGTCAGGTAGCTTACGTAGGAATCAGAAATGCTCAAGAAAACACGACAATACCCTATGAAAACTCGCCAATCTATCAGATACTATTTGAAAACAGGGAATTTCAAAGCGCTAAAGGTTATATTCAGTTTTATGATAAAGAAGAATCTGAGTGGCAATTAATTTCTTCTGATAATGATTCTTTAGAATATCACGTGAAACATACATTAACTGGTAATCCAAGTAAAAATCTTACTAATTACAATCTTAACATTGAAATAGTTTGTACTGAAAATAATTAATTGTTATCTATTCAAATAATTTAAATCCACCATTTTCTGTTTAGAATAAATGGTGGATTTTGTTTTATTAACTTGCAGATAGATAAATATCACTCAAATGCTCCTAGAAATCTGCGCATCAAACTACCAAAGTGCTCTCAATGCTCAAAAAGCTGGTGTACACCGTATAGAATTATGCAGCGAACTAGCCGTAGGTGGAATTACACCTAGTTATGGATTGCTTCAGAAAGTGATGCATGAACTGACTATACCAGTGATGGTGTTGATCAGACCACGATCTGGAGATTTTGTGTATTCTGATGCGGAATTTGACATTATGAAACGTGACATTGAACTCTGTAAAGAACTAGGTTGTGCAGGAATCGTTTCTGGTGTGTTGACTTCAGACTTTAAAATTGATATCAAACGAACGAGTGAGTTGATTGAACTTTCTAGACCGCTACCTTTTACCTTTCATAGAGCTTTTGATCACGTTATAAATCCTGAACAAGCTGTTGTGGACTTGGTCAATCTAGGTGCAAAACGTATTCTTACTTCTGGCCAGCATTCTAAAGCGATAGACGGAATTGAAAACTTAAAACGTTATCAAGAAATTGCAGGTAATGAGTTAATCATTATGCCTGGTGGTGGGATAAACAGTGAAAATATTTCAAGTTTTTTTAATGCTAACAAACAGTTCGACAAGCTCACTGTGACATCTAAGCATGAAAGTATTTTTCAAGAAATTCACGCCAGCGCCACAAAAATAATTGAGCAAACTAAAGAACAAAAAGTGCCGATGAATTCGCCGAAATTTCTTCAAGAAAACATAGAAGTTATTTCTAGTAAAAACAACATCGCTGCCATCCTTAAAAATTTGAAAAATGAGGATTAGTTTATTTATAATTTTAGTAATTCTCTTAAGCTCTTGTAAAGAAGAGCGTCCTAATGTAGAGCGCCTGTATTTAGAAAATAATTGGGTGCTTCACAAAGCCGTCGACTATAGTCTAATATCAGATTCGGTAACCATTCCTTCTACAGTTCATAAAGAATTATTGCCATTTATCAAGCATCCATTTAAAGGAACTAATGAAGATAGTTTACAATGGATTACTGAGGAAAACTGGATATATGAAACAGTGTTTACGCTTGATGAAGAAACACTCGCCAAAGAACACATCACGCTCAAATTTGAAGGAATAGACACTTATGCTAGTATTGAACTCAACGGCAACGAAATTTTAGAAACCAATAATGCTTTTTTGACTTGGAAAAAAGATGTAAAACCTTTTCTTGAAGAAGAGAACGAACTTGTTGTATCCATCAAATCGCCACTAGAAATTGAGGCACAAAAAGCAGCTGCAAATCCTTATCAATTACCAGAAGGAAACCGAGTTTACACACGCAAAGCGCAATATCAATATGGTTGGGATTGGGGTCCTAAACTCAATACCATGGGAATCTGGAAACCGGTATATCTTGAGGCTTATGACGATTTTAAAATCGAGGATGTTTACATCAAACAGAATTTTGTAAAAGATGCTACCGCAAACCTTACGGCACAAATCAAGTTATCCCAACCTACTGAAGATCAACTTGATTATCAAATTAAAGTTAACGATAGCCTTTACGCTTTCAAAATAACGGATTCCTTATCTGTAACAAAAGCTGGTGCTAATCAAGAAATTCACTTTGAGATTCCGCAAGTGCAACTCTGGTGGCCGCACAACATAGGTGAACCTTATTTATATGACATTGAAGTTTTGGTTTCTAAAAATGATGAACTCATCGATTCTAAAAAACTCAAGACTGGAATTCGCACAATAGAATTAATCAACGAGCCAGACGAGCATGGAACCAGCTTTTTCTTCAAGGTAAACGACGTGCCTGTTTACATGAAAGGCGCTAACTACATCCCGCAAAATTCAATGCAGGATTTAGTTACTGATCAGCATTATGAAAACCTGCTCACCGATGTAAAAGAGGCAAACATGAACATGCTACGCGTTTGGGGTGGCGGGATTTATGAGAATGATATCTTCTATGAGAAATGTGATGAAAAAGGCATCCTTGTTTGGCAAGACTTTATGTTTGCTTGTGCTATGTATCCTGGTGATGCACGCTTTCGCGAAAGCGTAACTAAAGAAATTACTCAACAAATCACTAGATTGAGAAATCACAGTAGTATTGCGCTATGGTGTGGTAATAATGAAACTAGTGAGGCATGGCATAATTGGGGCTGGCAAGAAGGACGATCCCAAGCGGAACGCGATAGTATTTGGGAAGATTATCGTGCCGTTTTTCAAATTGCGATGCCTAAATATGTGAGCGAACTCACCAAAGAGTCTTACTGGGAAAGCTCGCCAGAATACGGTCGTGGAAACCCAAAATATGAATTTGAAGGAGATGCGCACGACTGGCGTGTGTGGCATGATGCGTTTCCTTTTGAACATTTTGAAGAACATGTCCCAAGATTTATGAGTGAGTTCGGTTTTCAATCACATCCTTCTTATGAGGCGATACGTTATATCAATGAAGATGGAACTATCAACATTAAGTCTGAAGATTATGCCTCGCATCAAAAACACGCTCGTGGGAATCAACTGATACGAGAATACATGGAACGCGATTTCCCTGTGCCTACTAACGATGAAGATTATGTTTATGTAAGTCAGCTACTGCAAGCCTATGGAATGTCTAAAGGAATTCAAGCACATCGAAGAGCCAGACCGTATAATATGGGAACACTATACTGGCAACTAAACGATTGCTGGCCTGTGGTGAGCTGGAGTAGTATCGATTATTTTGGCAACTGGAAAGCCTTGCATTATCAAGTAAAACGTGATTTTGAGAATGTATTGATTAGTAATGTAGTGGAAAATGATACCTTGAAAACTTATGTGGTGAATGATGGAATGCACGATATTACAAGTGGCTTCACCATGATTATAAGTGATTTTTATGGTAAAGAATTGTATCATGAATCATTTGTAGGAACTGCTGGAATGAATTCAAGTAATGAGTTTCATAAAGTCAATTTGAAAAAATTGGGCCTAAATCTTTCTAATGTCTATGTGTTAGTAGAATTTAATTCTAGCCAAATTACAGATGTTTTATTAAGACCCAAAGAATTGAATTTACCCAATGAAAACCTAGAATGGATTAGTGAGAAGACTGATCAAGGTTACCAGTTAACTATAACATCTGATGCGTTTACTAAAGATGTGTTTTTCTATTCCAATGTAGAAGGCCATTTTTCAGATAACTTTTTTGATTTACAACCTCAAAAAGATAAGGTTATCCTATTTAAAACAGAGAGCAAGGAAGAGCCTGCTTTTAATTTTAAGATGTTAAATGGGTTGACAGAAAGCATCAAATAATTTAGGTATGAGAGAAACAATTAAAAAATTATTTATAAAATCAATCCAACTCGGTGATATCCAATATTCAGACATAGAAATTAACGACGAATGGATTGGGAATCCACCAGCTTTAAAAGACGATATTCTAAAAACAGAAAAACGACTTGGGGTTATTTTTCCTGACGATTATAAGGAATTACTTTCTATTACTAATGGTTTTAAACCATCAAATTATTTTACGGAGCCTACTTTTAACAAGATCGAGGAGATAGATTATCTCAAAAATATTAATCCTGATTTAATCAAAGCTTATTCTGAAATAAAGGAGATACAAAATGATCTAAAACGAAGTATTTTAATTGCAGGCAAAGGCGAAGTACAGCAATTTCTTTTAATTCCACCAAATCAAAAAAATGAAAAATGGAAATATTGGATGTTTGCTCATTGGATACCAGGAGAGGAGTCTTATGAAAATTTGTTACATTATTTAAACGATACAATTGAATCTATAGAAAATATTATAGAGGAAGAAGTTTAATTTAACCTTTTATAAAATTTCAAAAACTAAACTCTTAAATCTTTAAGAAAATTAAAATTTCAATCTCACTATTTTCAAATTCAATTTCTCACGCATTTCATCATTCTATAATTCCCATTCAAATCTTTATAAACTTCAGATTCAAAACCTAGCTCTGTTGCTAGCGCTTTCATCTCATCAGGTAAATATTGATTGATTTCAAAGTATAGTATTCCGTTAGGCTGTAAAGCGTTTTTAGACAGCTCCATTATTTTACGATAGAAAATTAATGCATTATCATCTTCTACAAAAAGCGCTAGATGTGGTTCATTTTCTAATACGTTATCATGTATCTCTTTCTTCTCTAAATTCCTCACATACGGCGGATTGCTCACGATGACATCATATTTCTCAGACAATTCATCTAAAGCCAAGACATCTTGCAGAATCGTTTTTACTGGAGTTTTTAAATGATTTGCATTTGATTGAGCAATGGCTAAAGCATCATTTGATACATCCATAAGTGTAACGATGCTATCCGGCTTTGCTGCTTTAATAGACAATCCTATACAGCCAGTTCCTGTTCCTATGTCTATAATATTCAAATAAGATTCTGCTTTATGATCTTTAATAATCATATCGACCAGTTCTTCTGTTTCCTGACGCGGAATCAACGTATGTTCATTGACCGTAAACTCATGCCCATAAAAATGGGCTTTTCCTGTAATGTATTGAACTGGTTTTGAAGTACGTAGTTCTCGTAAGGATTTTTGCAATATTTCTTCTTGAATATGACTCAGCTCTTCTCGATCTTTTATCATGAAATCAGATCGCGACCAGTTCAATAAGTCTTCACAAACAATTTGTAAAATGCTATGAATCTCATTTTCTGGATAAAGAGGTTTGAGCTGTTCTTGGTAAAGGGATTTTACTTGATTCAATGTCATTTTGTAAAGGTAAAAGCATTTTTCAACCTTTCCGACCAAATTTCCGTAAACTCCAATTTGCCCACCTTTCCTTAGCTAAGGAAAGGAGCTTTTGAAGAGAGATACTATTAGAAATGAAGATACATAAACACAGATTACGCATCAGGTGCGGAATATCAAAATTTTAAAAGCATTTGAACAGGACATGAGAAATGACCTGTATCACCCAGTGGTCCATCGAGTAATTTAAAACCTACGTGCTTGTACAATCCTTGTGCATCGTACATATTATCCATAGTTTCTAGGTAAACGCTTTCAAATTTGAATTCTTTGGCACGTTCTAGGCAAGTCATCATCAATTTCTTACCATAACCTTTACCACGCACTTCTGGTTTAAAGTACATTTTTTGAAGTTCGCTCACATTACCGTTGTAATTATCTAGTGGTGCGATTCCTGCGCCACCGACCACTACTCCATCAATTTCTACCACATAGTAAGTTCTGCGAGGTTTTTGATATTGCTCATACATCGCTTGCGTTGCCGCATCGCTGTATGCAGTTCCTATTTTAGGAGCGCCATGTTCTAAAATTGAAGCTTGGATAATTTCCTTAACGGCTTTATTATCTTTAGGAAGTATTTTGCGAATTTTCATATAACAAATTTAGAAATATGAGATTAGAAATTACTATTTGATAAAAATAATTGAGGTTTAATTCGACTTCGACAAGCTCAGTCCGACATCCATACTCTACGTCAGTTTATTTTTAATTTTGGATTTACTTTTAGTTTTAATTAGGTCTTACCTTTGCTAGAGATGACTACTGAAGAAAAATACATGCAACGCTGCTTGCAACTGGCTCAAAATGGACTGGGAACGACGTATCCCAATCCATTAGTGGGAAGTATAATTGTGAGCGAGAATGACCAAATTATAGGTGAAGGATGGCATCTCAAATCTGGAGAACCGCATGCTGAGGTGAATGCTGTACGTGATGCAGAAAAAAAGGGTTATGATGGAGACGCTTTCGCGAAAGCGACATTATACGTCAATCTTGAGCCATGTTCACACACAGGTAAAACACCACCTTGTGCAACTATGATTGTGCAAAAAGGCTTTAAAAAAGTAGTCGTAGGAACACTAGATCCACACGATAAAGTGGCAGGAAAAGGTGTTGCTTTATTAAAAGAAGCTGGAATTGAAGTCGTAGTAGGTGTCTTAGAAAAAGAGTGTAATGACCTCAACAAAAGATTCTTTACATTTCACAGAAAACAACGTCCTTATG
>CAZBCH010000339.1:0-3907 GCA_964490235.1 uncultured Flavobacteriaceae bacterium
TCTTGTAGGTAAGTGAAATCAAACTGACCGTCAGGAAATACTGCAAACTCAATACCTTCCATATTAAAGATAAAGTTGTTAGTATAATTACGGTATCTGCGATCTTCTTCACTTGTTTCAGCTTTTGAAAAACCAATTCCAACAAGAAGAAAAACAAATGTTAAGGTGAATAGCTTTTTCATAATTATAAATTTTAGTGTCTGTACTTCTTTGTACCTACACTATAATATAATCAACCAGCGTGCCAAAACTACATTTACCTTAAAAGCAACACTAAATGAGCGTTTTATATTTAATCATTTAAAATTTGAATCTGATTATTTACTTTTTAAAACGCGACCTCTAGGCTCATTACTTTCATAAATAGCAATATCACTATGTAAAAAATCAGCCGCCGCAGCAGAATCTTTCACCTTTGGAGTGGTACGTTTAATCATTTCCTTTTCAAAATCATTGAGCAGTGTCTCACGTAGACCGATGCTTTTCCAATTGGAATAAGGTCCTGCATTTTTTGTGATGGCTCTGGCCAAAGACAATGCATCTAACAATGCCTGATTTGCACCTTGACCTTTAAAAGGACTCATAGGATGCGCTGCATCGCCCAGCAAAGTGATGTTGTCAAATGATTGTAACTCTTTAGCATCTAGTATCGAACGATCATAAACCGGATATCCAGAAATTTTTGATGCTGGAGTGGCTTCCATAATAGATGGAATAGGAGCGTGCCATCTGGTCCTGCGGCACGCCTCTTCTTTAAGCGCTGCAGCTCCTTTATTGCTCAAATCTTTTGCTTCTTGTTCTGATAAAGGGAAACTAAGCTGCCACATGATAGAAGTGTCGTCATAAGGCATCATATAAATGCGTTCATGACCGTTTGCTGTTTGAAATACGGTAGCTCCATCAAGCAGTTCTCGTTGTGAATCTTTAATGTATTCTAATTTGCAGATTCCCAAAATAACGATACAATCTAAATACCGCAATGGTGCGGCTTTTTCACCTATAGTCAATTGACGCACAGTACTTCTTATTCCATCTGCTCCTACGACTAGATTGCAACGAGTGGTAACCTCTTTTCCATCTACATCAAATTGCAATTGCGTCTGATTATGATCAATAGATTGTACAGCTGTTAATTTGTGATTCCAGCAAATGTGCTTTTCTGGAATAAGTTGCTGCATTAAAGCAAGCCTTAACGATTGTCTTGCGATGTGAATATTCGTTCGTTTTGAAACGTTTGCAGGATTTTCAGAAAGCCATTTTCTTTTTCCCCATTCGCCTACAATGGTTCCATCAGTGCGATGTACTACGTGTTTTGTTGAAACAATACCATTTTGTAATGAAGTTAATCCAAAACCTTTAATGGCATTGCTGGCTTGTTGTAAAGTAAGCCCATAACCTTGGGAACGCTCGTCAAAACTTTTATCGCGTTCATACACTATAAAGGGAATACCGCGGTGCAAACAGGCAACTGCTAGCGCCATTCCACCTATGCCGCCGCCTATTATTGCCACATGAGGATAATTTTCATGATCTGGCGCTACTACTTGCTCGCTAGGTTTTAAACCACTACCACCACAAGTTTTACAAATAACCAGATGGCCTTTGGGTGGAACAGGTTTCTTACCACCATTTTCATGATAGTATTCCAGCTCTTTCTGGTATTTTAATTTTGCTTTCTTACGTATACGCTGGCTTATTTTACCTTGCCCTTTGCAATTGGAACAGCTTTGCCAGTTTATATGTTTTGAAATGGAACTCAAGTTAAAAGTGTTTTTCTGCAAATTGCTTTATCAGTAGCCTCTATTACGCGGTTTTTGAGATTCAAAGGTAGTTGTAAAAACTGTATTATTATATGAATTCCTAACTAGCGGCTGCAATTACCTCAGATTAAAAATGAGATACTAAATTTGGATAGTTAAAGAATAGTTGTAGTATTTCCGCTTTCGCGAAAGCGAGATCATTTCTAAACCTATAGATGATAACAAACTGAAAAGTAGTAGAGTAGAAGAGGTATTTCTTGTCTTACGTCTTCCATCGTTTACTGTTCAATTTTTGAAAGGCTTTATTTTTTACCTTTTTATTGATTCCATTTTCGGCAAATTTCAAAATCATTTCTTTGGTAATTTCTGAATGATCTAAAATGTAGTTTTGAATATTTGCTTTGCCATTTTCTAGAATGTTATGAATCAATCTAGTTGAGATGCCATTTTTTATAGAATCTAATCGGTAGGATTCTGAAATAGAATCTATAACACCTCGTTTCACTATCATTCGTGGATCGTTATATACCGGCAAAGTCTTTAGTAATTCTTCTATTTTTAGAACTAGAATTGATCTAGATGAAGTAGCAAAAGTGAGAAAAGGTTCTTCCCAATTGGGATGGATATCAAAGGAATGTGTTTTTTCATTAAACTGCTCAACAAAATTTAAAACTGTCATTTCATACTGGCCACTAAGATCTCTTTCAGGTCGCCATTGTACATCGATGCATTTAAGTCGAGAATCGTTTTGTAACTGCAATAAGCTGGATCCCTCAAAATACGATTCGTAACCAGCAATAGGATCTACTTCATAGAATTGATTATAGGTAATATGCCAGCCGGCTTCTATTCTTAAAGGTTGAAGGTTCATGGATGTTTTGGAAACTTATTTAAAACTTGCTTCTCTAAAAGTAATATTTATTCTACCGTTTTTATACGCTGGATTTTTAATCAAACTGTGTGTATAGCGCTCCTGACAATGTGCACCCATAACCAGTAAACTACCATGAGCTAGATCCATGCTATACACATCTTCATTTGAATTATCCTTAAATGAAAATTGTCTTACTTCTCCTAAACTAAATGAAGGTAGAATAGTGTTATAACCAGAGGTCTCTTGATCACTGTGGTAAGGCGCAAAATAATTACCATCTGGATAATACAAACACATCGCGAGCTGAAATTCCTTATCCAAAAGCTTTTCTACTCGTTCTTTGAGTTGTGCCATGAGACCAGACCATACATAATTCTTACCGTGTATTTCTTCTGGATGGCTGTTTTGTTGCTTTAGATCTTCATCTATGAATATAATTTTAAAGCTATCAGTTTTGATCAATTTGCCACCAGCATGAATGATTAATCGCGCTTGATCTAGCTGATACTGATCAATCAAGTCGTCATACAGCGCAACAGCTTCTTGATCACTTAAGAAATCACTGTAGTAATCTACAGTACAGTTTAATGGTAGTTTCATTAGTTAGATAGATAGCAGCACGCCTTAATGATAAACAAATGCCAGTTTCATCTACTAATCTAGTAATTCTCTACCACATACAAAAAATAGAATGGTATTCAATAATAGGTGAGGAGTGGTCGTTTAAAATTTAAAGTGGCTATCGTAAAGATTATTTGCTACGTTCTAGAATCCAATCTGTCATTATTGTCAAAACCTTAGGCGAGAAGGTTTGTTCAATAGTTGCATATTCTGTAGGTAAACCGGTGGTGCTTTCTTGAAATAAATGATTTAGATTTTCTAATTCCATAATAGTAACATCTTTATTACCATTTGCTTTTAATGAACGTTCAATAGCTTCTAGGTTCTCTGTAGCAGGTACTTGCAAGTCGTTTGTTCCATTAAGAGCAAGAACGGGACAATTTGTTTTACTTAAAGCGGTTTCTGGATCATGTTTTATAAAATCTGCTAGCCATGGGATGGACAACTGTCTAGAGAGGTTTTTGATTTGATTCTCTGGCATCATGGTTCCAAATATATTTGAAAAGTAGGCGTTCAGTTTTTCTTGTAGTTGCAACTTATTGTCTTCAGACTTTAAGATGATATCATAGGCTCCTTTAATGTTGATCAATCCTTGTTTGACACTTAATTCAGGAACGCCCATTTGAAGCTCAATTTTCTCCTTTTGCAATAA
>CAZBCH010000340.1:0-3884 GCA_964490235.1 uncultured Flavobacteriaceae bacterium
ATAGGTGTGCCAGTAATTTTAGGTAGAAATGGTATTGAGAAGATCGTAGAAATTAACCTAAACGATGCAGAGAAAGAAGCGCTAAAAGAAAGCGCTGCAGGTGTTAAGAAAACTAATGAATTGATTTAATTTAAATCAATAATAAAAGTAAAAACCGCTTTTTTAAAAGCGGTTTTTTTTATGTTTCATTTTTCCTAGTAAGAAGGTTATAGTATGAAGTTTTTGTAATTGTTACGCTTTCGCGAAAGCGGAATCAAAACATATTTATAGTAAATTATTGAATATCATTATCTTATGATATGTATTCGCGTTTTGCAATTAATCAGAACTGTTATAAGTAAAAGGTAGTTAATTCTTTATATTTGGCACGTGAAGATTAAATGGTACATAAGTGCGCTTATCGCATTAGTTTCTCTATTTGTTGTTGAACGACATGGTATAGAGGCGCCTAATCAAGAGATCGTTGTATCCTTTGATTCTTCAAACGATTACCAAAATGACAAGACTAAATCGCTCATAACTGCACAACTTGAGCTATTAGGTGCCGAGAATATTAAAGTAATAAGTGATCAAAATGAGCAACTTATTATCACTTATTATAGTGAGGTTCCTGTTCAAAATGTTAAGAACCATTTATTTACAGCAGGTAAAAACGAGCAAAATTTAACTGATTTAAGTGTTCATCAATCAGGTAACACTTCGCCCATTGAAGAGTCTGATCTGGTTTATCAAATTGACGTTTATGAAATAAGCGAGCAGTTGTCATCTGGTATGGATGATGACGGTAAGTCTTACTTTGAAGTTAAACAAGATTTTAATAGAGGTTCTCAGGTTCATTCTTCATTTCTGAGTGCGCCATTGTTGCATAAACATGATTATTTATTTGCAACCAGTTGTCGTGTCAACAACGAGGTTGATCTTTCTTTTAACACCGCTTCTTTTAAAATACCTGAAGTGCGTGCAGGACCTTCTTCATAAAATTTATCTTCAAAAACACATTATCTTCTTTTTCAAAAAAAAGTAGATGGTTAAAGATCTGTTTCTTATCAGAACTTAAAACAATAATTTATGGTCAAATGAATTGTCCATATCAATGGTAAATCTCATATTTGCCGACTTTTAAAATTTTAACTTAAAAACAACAAAATCATGCAAAATAAAGGACTGATCCGGTTTTTCGCGATCATTTTTGCAATAGCTAGTATCTACCAGCTTACCTACACATTTATAACAAATAAAGTAGAAAACGATGCGAGTGCATATGCAAGCGCTGTAGTAAAAGATGACGCAGAAAATGCTGCATCATTAAGAAGTGCTGCCGAAAAGCAATATCTGGATTCTATCGCCTCTAAAGATGTTTGGGGTGGATTCACAAACTATTCTGATGCAAAGAACCAAGAACTTAAAAAAGGTCTGGATCTTAAAGGTGGTATCAATGTGATACTTCAAGTTTCTGTAAGAGACTTATTAACAGGAATGGCAGATGGTTCAAACGATCCTGCTTTTAACGCTGCCCTTGATGCTGCAGACGAGCGTATCAAAGATGGGCAAGATGACTATTTCAATTACTTCATTGAAGAATTCAATAAAATCGAAGGTGCAGAGCTTGCCTCTCCAGATATTTTTGCAAATCAAGAAATGCAAACTAGAGGGATTGAGTTTGAAATGACTAACGAGCAAACTGAAGAAATTCTTAGAGAAGAACTTAAAGATTACATGGCTAGTGCCTTTGATGTATTAAGAAAACGTATTGATAAATTTGGTACTACACAACCTAATTTACAACAGTTAGGTACTTCTGGTCGCATCTTAATTGAACTACCTGGGGAAACTGATGTTAAGCGTATTAAAGACATTCTTACTAAAGCTGCCCAACTTGAATTCTGGCAAGTTTACAAGCCAAATGAAATCTCTCCATACTTATCTCAAGCAAATACTTTTTGGGCAAATAAATTGGCTGCTGAAACGACTGAAGATACTGAAGAAACTGTAAGTGATGATGTATCTGAACTTGCCGAGGTAGCACAAGATTCTACTGAAGCAGATTTAGGCGATTTATTAAATCAAGACAATACAACTGATACTGCAACAGATGCGGATGTAGTTGAAAACTTTGATGACAACCCTATCTTTGGTAGAGTACAAGCTTTTCAAGGTCAAGGTGGTATCATGGCATTTAAAGAAAGCGACAAAGATTTAATTGATTCTTATTTAAACGATCCTCAAGCAAGAGGATTATTGACTGGAGAATTACGTAACGTTAAGTTTGCTTGGGGTCTACCTGTTTTAGCTGAGAATTTAGGTTATGAGGTTGTTGAGCTTTACGCTTTAAAAGGTAATGCTCAAAACGAGGCACCACTTTCTGGAGGTGTAATAACTGATGCAAGTCAACAGTTCGGACCTAGCGGTGCTCCTGTAGTTAGTATGTCTATGAATGGAGAAGGAGCTAAAGTATGGGAAGATATGACTACAGAGGCATATCAAAATCAAAATCAAGTTTCGGTAGTATTGGATAACACGGTATATAGCGCTCCAACGGTAACGAATGGACCTATTTCTGGTGGTCAAACACAAATATCAGGAAGCTTTACCATTGATGAAGCTAAAGATCTTGCAACTGTTTTAAGAGCTGGTAAATTACCTGCTAAAGCAGAGATCATTCAGAGTGACGTTATCGGGCCATCATTAGGGCAAGAAGCTATCGATAGTGGTTTATGGTCATTTGGTATCGCTTTGTTGTTAGTATTAATATGGATGATATTCTATTATGGGCGTGCAGGTTTATATGCAGATGTTGCCTTATTAGTGAACATCCTATTCATTTTTGGAGCTTTAGCTTCCTTAAAAGCGGTTCTTACTTTACCTGGTATCGCAGGTATCGTTTTAACAATTGGTATTTCAGTAGATGCTAACGTTCTTATTTTTGAAAGAATACGCGAGGAACTTGCAAAAGGAAAATCACAAGCTGATAGTATCAAAGATGGTTTCAATAATGCACTAAGCTCTATTATAGATGCAAACGTTACAACGTTCTTAACGGCAGTGATACTTTATGTATTTGGAACAGGTCCTATCCAAGGTTTTGCGACAACTTTAATGATAGGTATACTTACCTCTTTATTCACAGCAATTTTTATTACAAGATTATTTGTAGATGGATATGTGAGTAATGGGAAAACTATAGATTTCTCTACAGGAATTACTAAAAACTGGTTTAGAAATGTAAATGTTGATTTCTTAGGTAAAAGAAAGATGGCATATATTATATCAACAGTTTTAATCGTAGGAAGTTTAGCGTCTTTAGCGATTAATAAATTGAATTTAGGTATTGATTTTACAGGAGGACGTACAGCCATTGTAGGATTTGCACAGGATGTTAATGCTACAGAAATCACTAAACAATTAAGTGCAGATGATATCTTTGGAAGTGCTGAAGCAAAAACCTACGGTTCTGATAATCAACTTAAAATTAGCACTAAATACGGTATTGATCGTGATGACAGTGTTGTAAGTCAAGAAATAGAAGATAAATTATATCAGGTTTTAAAACCATATCTTCCAGAAGGAATGTCTCAAGCAGAGTTTGCTGATGTAAGTAATGAAGATAAACAGTATGGTTTAAGATCTTCATTTCAGGTAGGTGCAACAATTGCTGACGATATTCTTACAGGATCTCTTTATGCGATTTTGGGGTCATTGATTGTAGTGTTTATATACATATTAATTCGTTTCCGTAAGTGGCAATTCTCACTGGGCGCAGTAGCTGCAGTATTTCACGATGTGATTATTGTTTTAGGAGCATTTTCATTATTATATAAATTCTTACCATTTAATATGGAAATAGATCAAGCCTTTATTGCTGCTATATTAACAGTAATTGGTTA
>CAZBCH010000341.1:0-5996 GCA_964490235.1 uncultured Flavobacteriaceae bacterium
CTTTCGCGAAAGCGTGCTAAAGAACTATCTACACTCATAAGATCTATTTTTGGCTGTTTGTTTTTTTATCATAACCATAAGGGCAGTGGCGGCAACCGCTTTCACAACAATAACCTCTTTTAAGATGATATTGCTCTGTAAAACAACGGTATCCTTGAGGTGTTACATAATAATCACCTTCCTCTACGGGAATAATCTTTTTCATTTTATAAAAATACAACAGTAAAAAGAGAATACAGAATGGTGTCAAGATTGTTTTTACTATTTAAATAGTCATGAATATACCTGAAGGAATGAATTGTTATTCTATAACTTTGCCTGAATGATTCCTCTAAAAACTAAATATTTAAAAAGTTATGCTGGTATAACGCTTTGGCCTTTTTTATTAATTAGGCATAGATCTAAATTAAGTGATTCAGTCTTTATGAATCATGAGAATATTCATGCTATACAGCAAAAAGAGTTACTCATTATAGTGTTTCATGTTTGGTATGTAGCCGATTATTTAATAAAGCTCATAAAACATAAAAACCACAATCTTGCTTATAAAAATATAGTTTTTGAAAGAGAAGCCTATAAAATGGAAGCAAATCTAGATTATTTAAAGAGTAGGAAATCATTTTCTTTTTTGAAATTTTACAGCAATAAGTATCGATATGAGTAAATTGTTTTTAACTCAAAATTCTGTAAATCAAAAATTTAAAAGTTTTGAAGACCTAGGTATAATTATAGATGTTAAAAGAGAAGATCTACTTCATAAAGAAGTATCTGGTAATAAGTTGCGCAAGCTGAAATACAACCTAATTAAGGCGCAAAATCTAGGTCACAATACGATTCTCACTTATGGTGGTGCTTTTTCCAATCATATAGCGGCGACTGCTGCTGCTGGAAAAATTTTAGGATTAAAAACTATAGGAATCATACGAGGAGAAGAGTTAGGTGCAGATTTACAAAAAACATTGTCAGGAAATGACACCTTACAACAAGCCCATGATAATGGTATGCAATTTCACTTTGTTTCTAGAGAAGCATATAGGTTTAAAAATTCAAAAGAATTTCTTGCACAAATCCAGATGGATTACGGTTCATTTTACCATATTCCTGAAGGAGGAACTAATGCTCTGGCGGTAAAAGGAACTGAAGAAATCCTTACCGAGTTTGACAAAGAAAACTACGACATTATTTGCGTAGCGGCTGGAACTGGTGGAACTGCTGCTGGAATAATAAATAGTGCTTCAACACATCAAAAGGTATATGTCTTTTCTGCCCTGAAGGGAGACTTCATGAAAACTGAAATAGAGAAGTTTACATCTCATAATGATTTTGAGTTGATAAATGACGACGTATTTGGCGGTTATGCAAAGTCAGATGATCGGTTGATTAGTTATATGAATTCTCGCTTTCGCGAAAGCGGAATACCACTAGAACCCATCTATACAGCAAAAATGATGTACAGAATAGAACATATGGTTAAAACTGGCGTTATCAAAGGGAAATCTCGTATTTTAGCCATTCATACTGGCGGTTTACAATCGATTGCTGGATTCAATAAAATGCTAGAAAAAAAGAGAAGACTTAAGATAAGTTATGAAAATTACATTTAGATATTTATGCACCGTATTGTTTTTAGGATTATTACTGGCATCGTGTGGTTCAAAAAAACGAGTAGTCACTAAAAAACCTTCAAAACCTAATAGAACAGTTACAAAACCAGCAGTTGTAGAAAAAGAAGAAGATAAAGTTACCTCAATAATAAAACCTAGAAGCGGCGATAAGGTAGAAAATTATGTAGAAGATTTTAAGGACGTTGCTATTGAAGAAATGAAATTGTACAAAATACCTGCGAGTATTACTCTGGCACAAGGTATTTTAGAAAGTGGATCTGGTAGTGGTCGACTAGCTGTAGAGGCTAATAATCATTTTGGTATCAAATGCCACACAGGATGGACTGGTGGACGCATTTACCACGATGACGATGAAGATCAAGAATGTTTTAGAACCTATAATGATGCAAGTTATTCTTACAGAGATCATTCCTTATTCTTAACTGATCGCAAGCGATATGCAGGATTATTTCTCCTGGACATAGATGATTACAAAGGCTGGGCTAAAGGATTGAGAGAAGCAGGTTATGCTACAGATAGAAGATATCCTCAAAAATTAATAAGCCTCATTGAAAGGTATGAATTGTATAAATACGATAATATCGCTTTAGGTAGAGATGTTAATCAAAAGCCTCGAGTTATTGAAGATTTTAAAGAAACCCAGAATTCAGGTTTTGTAAAACAACACATTGTTGTAAAAGGTGATAGTTTATACCGACTTTCTATTAAATACAATACAACTGTTGAGCAATTGAAAAAGCTCAATAATTTAAAATCAAACGATTTAAGTATAGGTCAAGTACTTATCGTAAAATAATTAAAATTTTCATGGCATTTAGTTATCAAAGAAGTAGTGCGCTATTTCAAGAAGCAAAGAAATACATTCCTGGTGGAGTGAATTCTCCAGTAAGAGCTTTTAACGCTGTAGGCGGTGATCCTGTTTTTGTAGAAAGAGCAAAAGGCGCTTACCTGCAAACAGAAGATGGCAACCAGATCATCGATTACATCGCCTCATGGGGACCTATGATTTTAGGTCATGCATTTGAACCTGTAGTAGAAGCTGTCATTAAAGCTACAGAGAAAGGAACATCTTACGGTATGCCTACTGCGCTAGAGACAGAGATAGCAAAACTAGCCGTTTCTATGGCACCTAACGTGGACCAAATACGTATGGTAAATTCTGGAACAGAAGCCTGTATGAGTGCTGTGCGTCTCGCCAGAGGTTTTACCGGACGAGATAAAATCATCAAGTTTGCAGGATGTTATCACGGTCATAGTGATTCATTTTTGATTCAGGCTGGTAGTGGAGCAGTAACCTTCGGTAGTCCCAATAGTCCTGGTGTAACTCAAGGAACTGCAAAAGATACATTGCTAGCCCAGTACAACAACCTTGATCAAGTAGAGGAAATCTTCAAAAAAAATGAAGGAGAAATCGCATGTGTTATCATAGAACCTATTGCTGGTAATATGGGTTGTATTGTTCCTGAGAACGGTTTTCTAGAAGGGATAAGATCTTTATGCAATGAGCACGGCGCTTTGTTTATTTTTGATGAGGTGATGACCGGTTTTAGATTAGCTCGAGGTGGCGCACAAGAAACAACAGGCGTTCAAGCAGATATTGTTACTTATGGAAAAGTTATAGGTGGTGGCTTACCGGTAGGTGCTTTTGCCGCACGTCAGGAAATCATGAATTATCTAGCGCCTTTAGGTCCAGTTTATCAAGCAGGAACATTGAGTGGTAATCCACTAGCTATGAGTGCTGGTATGGCTATGTTAACTCATTTAAATAATCATCCCGAAGTTTATGATAGTCTTGCGGCTAAAACTGAATATCTTCATAAAGGAATTGATACTGTACTTTCTGAAAAAGGTGTTGATTATAAGATTAATCGATATGGATCAATGATGTCTGTGCATTTTACAGATCAAGATGTGGTAGATTTTTCAAGTGCTGCGACCGGAAATAATGAATGGTTTAAGAAATTCTTTCATGGTTTATTAGAACGTGGTATCTATTTACCACCTAGTGCTTTTGAATCTTATTTTTTAAATGACGCGCTTTCTTATGATGATCTTGATAAAACTATTGAAGCTAGTAAAGATGTAGTAACAAGCTGGTAATTATTTTCTTTTCGCTTTAAGCGAAAACAATTAATAACATAATTCTTTATCAGTTAGATCAAAAATCTTCACCTTTATATTGAGTAAATAAAAAAAGCCATTTCTTAAAAGAAATGGCTTTTTCAAATTATAGATTTACTCTTATCTAGGATTCATTTTATTTTGTAACAAATTAAATTTTTCTGAACCTAAAAGTTGTTCCATTTTCTTATTGTAATTTTCCAAAACGTCATTACGTCTACCATTATAATCTACTGCATTCTCACCTTCTCTTTTTAGTTTAAGCAGCGATGATTCTTTAGAACCAACAATTTCTCTCAGTTCTGAATGTTTCTTTTTATCCAACTTTGTGATAGAGATAATAGAAGATACCTGTCTGTCAAGGTCGGCATTAAACGTACTCACTTTCTCCATCTTTTTCTTGCTTAAGTCTTGCTGTTCTTTTGATATTTCTTGTTGTGCAAAAGAAAATGTTCCTATAAGAAGGGCTGTTATAAAAAGTATTTTTTTCATCTTATTTAGTTTATTAAAGTTTTTAAAAGTAATGATTTAATAAGGAATAGCAAAGCCGGTAATTTTAGATTTTAAAAAGTAATAGATAGAAATGGATTATTTATAAATAGGAAAAACTGGATTTTATAAAAAACCCAGTTTAAAAATGGTAAGAATTAAATTTAACCTTAAAATCAATCCAGCCATTAATGTGACATACTTCTAGTTGCCGTCTCTTTTATTTCTTCTTTTTTTAGCACCTTTAGCCTTTCTTTGCGTGTTTTTTGCCATCATTTTTTCAAATCTAGCATATTGATCTTCATTAAGAATACTTTTCATTTGACGCTTAGTTTCAATTCTTTTCTCGAGCCTTTCTTCCATTTTAACTGCCTTTTGATCACTAGTTAACTTTGCTCTTTCTTCTTTTGTCAATTTATTTGCTGCACGATCCTTTGCCTCTTTTAATAAAATTGCTTCTACTTGGGATTGTTGTTTTTTATCCAGATCTAGAGCAAGTGTCATTTTTTTTGACTTTAAAGAGGCTATTTGTTCTGGAGATAGGTCTCTCATTTCACGTTGTGCACTTACCATTCCTACCGTAAGTATCGCTACTAAAATCATTAACTTTTTCATTCTTTTTCTTTTTAAATGTTATAGTTCTATGACATTTAATTTTTACTTTAGTTTAAAAAGGAACAAAAAAAAGCCAGATATTTAAATCTGGCTTTGATAACATTAAGGTTTAATAAATTGATTTTCAATCAATTATTTGTGGTTATTCTTCAGTTTCTTCAGTAGTTTCTTCGGTTGCGGTCTTTGCATCGTCTTTACTACTATAAGCATCATTTAATTCTTTGATAATAGTTTCAGTTATGTCAGACACTTCGGTACCGTAAATTAAATTACCTGATGTGTTTTTTCCTAACACAAAAGAAATATCATTTTTCTTTGCATAGCTCGCAACAGAGTTTTCCACCATTTCATCCAGTTCCTTCAAATCCTTCTCAAATTGTTCTTGCATACTTTTCTCTTGAGCTTTTACTTGAGCATTAACACGATTCCATTTTTGACTGAAGGCCAAAATTTCTGGATTTGATTGCTGCTGTTGTGGAGATAAGTTGCTAAACTTAGCTTGCAATGGAGCTGCTTCCATTTGATAAGCTTGGTTAAGGCTATCTGTTTTAGACTGGAAGCTTTCTTGTTGCGTTTTAATGCTTGCTTCCATGTCTATCTTTTTTTGATATTCATCAAATACTTTTACACTATCTATAAAAGCAATTTTTTGATTCTCTTGACAGGATGTAAGTATTAATCCTAAAGCTACAATGCTTAATAATTTTTTCATAAATGGTTGTTTTTTTTATATTTTAATTATTTGAATTTTAATCTATTATTATAGTTGAGAGTATTTGTTTAGAATAATTTTTATATCATCTTAACAAATAAACCTTCATCTGTTTTTTCTACTTTGGCTATTTTTTTACCAGTTAACCCTTTAATGGATTTATCCCATTTTTTATTACTAAGACCAGCAAGTTCTTTTAAAGAGTTAAGGTCCATTCTTTCTTCTTTTTTAAGTAAGTCATAAACCATTTGCTCTTCTTCATTTAATTCTACTGAAACAGTATTTTCTGGTTTCATTTGTGGGAAAAACAATACTTCTTGTATCGATGGATTGTTTGTTAAATACATAATCAAACGATCCATACCTATTCCTAATCCAGAAGTAGGTGGCATTCCATATTCTAATGCTCTTAAGAAATCTTGATCAATAAACAT
>CAZBCH010000342.1:0-7456 GCA_964490235.1 uncultured Flavobacteriaceae bacterium
TAAGGTTGTTTCCCGTACATCCTTTAAGTGAGATTTTCTTTCCGTTTCCTTTACGACGCTTCTTAGGAACTGCAATCTCTCGTTTACCATTTAAATATTGAGCAGTAAGCGTGTCGTGTTTTAAAATCTCTTTAGGCGATCCTTCGCTTATGATTTCGCCACCGAATTTTCCAGCTCTTGGACCTATATCGATAACATGATCTGCTCGCTCGATCATGTCTTTATCGTGTTCTACTACGATTACAGAGTTTCCTGTATCTCTAAGAGATTCTAGAGAATTAATCAATTTTTCATTGTCTCGCTGGTGCAATCCTATACTAGGTTCATCTAGAATATATAAAACACCTACAAGCTGCGATCCTATTTGCGTTGCCAGCCTTATGCGCTGTGCTTCTCCACCAGAAAGTGTTTTGGCACTTCTATTTAAGGATAAATAGTCCAGACCTACGTCTAGCAAGAACTGTAATCGCTCTTTAATTTCTTTAAGTAGTTCAGTAGCTATTTGTTGTTGCTTTCGCGAAAGCGAGACACTTAAATGATCAAACCACTCTACTAGCTCTGCGATATCCATTTGAGCTAATTGCGCAATGTTCTTCTCGTTTACTCGAAAGTACATCGATTCTTTACGCAATCTCGATCCTTCACAAACAGGGCAAGTGACGTTATCCATAAAGGCTTTTGCCCATCTGGTGAGACTTGTGCTGTCAGCATTTTTATAAGTTTGTTCTATAAAGTTAGCAAGCCCTTCAAAATCAATTTTGTAATTGCGTTTTACACCTAGGTTTTTACTGTTTACTTCTAGACTTTCCTTACCGCCATAAAGTATCATTTCTATAGCTTCGGTAGGTATTTTTTCTAAAGGGTCAGTAAGTTTAAAATCAAACTTTTGAGCAATCAATTCCAGTTGCTTAAAAATCCAATTCTTTTTATTGTCAGGATATGGAGCAAGTCCACCCTTTGCTATGGATAGGCTGCGGTCTGGAATAATTTTGTTTTCATTCACCTGGTATAAAGAACCGATACCATTACAATTAGGGCAGGCACCTTTAGGGCTGTTGAAGGAAAAATTATTAGGTTCTGGCTCTGGATAAGAAATACCAGTTTCTGGACACATCAAAGTACGCGAGAAATAGCGACCTTCTTTTTCTCCATGTGGCACAACCATGGTAATATCATTACCGTGGTACATAGCCGTTTTAATAGACTCGTCCAGACGCTTGATATCTTCCTCAGCATCGCTTACCTGCAAGCGATCGATTACAATTTCAATGTCATGAACTTTGTAACGGTCCAGTTTCATGCCTTTCATGATATCCACAATGACATTATCGGTACGTACCTTTACAAAACCTTGCTTAGCAATTTGTTCAAAAAGTTCTCGGTAATGACCTTTTCTTCCTCGTACAACTGGCGCCAAAATGTTAATACGCTGTCCTTTATACTCTTCTATGATTAAATCACGGATTTGTTCATCGCTGTAGCTTACCATTTTCTTACCAGTATTGTAAGAATAGGCATCGCTGGCACGAGCGTATAGTAACCTTAGGAAGTCATAAATCTCTGTAATCGTCCCAACTGTACTACGCGGACTTTTACTCGTTGTTTTTTGTTCTATCGCAATAACAGGAGAAAGACCATCAATCTTATCTACATCAGGACGTTCCATACCACCTAAAAACTGACGTGCATAAGCGCTAAAAGTCTCGATGTAGCGACGCTGTCCTTCAGCATAAATAGTATCAAAAGCAAGCGACGATTTTCCAGAACCGGAAAGGCCGGTGATCACCACTAATTTCTCACGTGGGATGTTAACATCAATATTTTTTAAATTGTGGACTCTCGCTCCTTTTACTTCAATGATTTCGTCAGTATATGCCATAGAATTTTTGCAATCCTGCGAAGTTAGTTCTAAAGCACAAGAAATAGAATTAAAGGTTACTTAAAAAAACAAAATCAAAAGCAATTATTAGTGGAAAATTGTTATTGAAATTAGAACTAGAACAATTTTTTGCGACATCACTTTTACAGCTATTTGTTCATTTAAAAATTAAATTAAAAAAAATTGTGCTAAGAGTTTTATCAGATGGATAAGAGTGTAAACATAATTGGGACATTATGTAGCTATTCAACCCACAAAAAATGCTTATTATCTAATAATAGCGTCGTTAACAAATCTTTAACATCTAAGCTTTTTTAGGTCACGTATTTATAAAGTTAAACATATATAAACCAACTGCTTATGTCACATTTATACACTTCAAAAAATGATTGGAAAACCTTTCTATACGCTTTAATCAGAGTCTCTTTAGGAAGTTACCTGCTTGCGCATGCAATCTTAAACATGATTAATTTTGATAGTTTCTTAGAACTATCCATGGCTTATATTCCTACTGGTAGCTCATTGGAATTTCTTGCACAATTAGCGCCTTTAGTACCGTTAGTAGAATTTTTTATTGCCTTAATGATTCTTCTAGGACTGTATACTAGAATAAGTCTTTTATGGGCAATAGCCTTGGGCGTATTCTTTACTTTACTTTTTCATTATTTAGGAGATACAGAAACAGCGCTAGTACATAGTTATACACTTGTTCTTAAAGTAGGTCTATTTTACAGTTTATTTTACAATAAATATTCTGCAGATTATCATAACTTATGGAACGCGTATAAGTTTAAAGAAGAACGATTAAAAATCGAGGAAATTAAGAAAAGGCAGCGACAAATTAGGGAATCACTTCAAGGTCTGTAACTGGTATTTCTATTCCAAAAAAGGTACGCTTTCGCGAAAGCGGAAACCCACCATCGGTCATTTCCCAATTCTGCCATTGTGCTTCGATTCCATCTAGTGGAATTATTTGCACCCACATTTTAAATGCAATAGGCTGGTAGTTTGCATCAACTTCCCACAAATAAGAGTCGCCAGGAGTAGAGCCTCCAGAAGTATATGTAACGAGAAGTTTTTGTATACCATCTTCTTCTATCAATTCTCTGGTGGTACCTGGATCCATTATTTTATGCGGTGCTATCACCCAAAAGCTATCATTATTAAAATTTTGTGCTGCATATGCGATTGCTTCATCTCTTTCGGTACCTCTTTGAAGACGTACGCCATTTTTAAAAGCAATACTTATATCAGGATATTGCGTTTGATAAGAAACACGATAATCATCCCAATAAACATCTACCATATGTTGCTGTAGCTTCCATTCATATCGATTTACACCTCTAAAAGTCCAGTGTATCTCATGAGCCTCTGTAAATTCTTTGTGATGGATAGCGTCTAGTATTTTGAAAGCCAGATCATCTGCTGGTTTTCCAGAAATACCTTGAGGAACATCTTCATTGTATATCAATTTTAAGGTGAGAAATACAACTAATAGAATACCTAAAAAGCCTAAAAATAATTTCAATAAAAAACGCAATATCTTTTTCAATGTGGTAGAAAATTATGATTTTAGACAAAGATAAACTTTGATCAATATAAAATATGAAATTGCTGGGAATAGGATCGAGAATTAATCATCCAGAATTTGGTTTTGGGGTAGTAACTAATGTTACTGCAAAAATGTATTGGGTTACTTTTCAAAAAGATGGTCTAGAAACCATACCACTTGATGAAAAATTTGAAATTATAGAAGCTTGTGAAGATGACGTTGATACAGTTAGTTTTTACGACGTAGAAAAGTCATTACGAGAAATACTTGAACGATTTAGTGATGTAACTCAAGTAGTCGCTCTTGCAGATAAATATAAAAATGGAACTATGATTCTTAAACCAGCAGATCCTAATCTTGCTGAAAAAGAAATTCCTATCAACACCTTCTGGCATAAAATTGTCATGTTAAGAGACAGGTTGAGAGTAATGGAGCAAAAGATTAACAGTTCTAAAGATCTTGATGATCAACTTAAAATCGATCTGCAACAATATATTACTCGTATTTATGGTAGTCTCACGACCTTTAACGTGCTTTTTGCGAGTAAAGAGCAACAGTTTAAGGGCAGCGGCAAGTAGGAGCGCTAGAAGAATGAAGTTGTTATTTAAAACCCTTCGTTCTGTGCAATACGTACTTTTTTGAATAGGTTAGAACTGTAAACAAAATCAGTTACCGCTTCATTATCGGTTTTGAAAATCTCGTTATTAGTACCTTTCCAGGCTAGTTTACCGTCTTTTAAAAACACAATTGTTTCACCTATTTCCATTACTGAATTCATATCATGTGATATGATAACTGTCGTTATATTACGTTCATGAGTAATCTCTTGAATCAGATTATCTATGACAGTAGCGGTTTTAGGGTCTAGACCAGAATTAGGTTCATCACAAAAAAGAAATCGTGGATTATTAACGATGGCACGCGCTAGAGCGACACGTTTTTGCTGTCCTCCTGAAATTTCACTAGGCATTTTTTTGTTAAGGTTCACAAGATTGACGCGGTCTAGTATTTCATTTGCTCTCTCACGTCTTTCTTTCTTTTTCATTCTATTAAACATGCGCAATGGAAACATGATGTTCTCCTCTACGTTTAAAGAATCAAACAAAGCACTATGTTGAAATAGCATTCCCATTTCAGTACGTAGTTTGGTTTTTTCTTCAATTTCCATTTCATTAATGGCCACACCGTCGTAGATAATTTCTCCTTCATCAGGAACAAATAGACCTAGCATATTTTTAAGAAATACAGACTTACCAGATCCACTGGCGCCTATAATCATATTAGTTTTTCCTTTCTCAAAAGTGGCTGTAATTCCCTTAAGGATTTCCTCACCATTAAAGCCTTTTTTTAAGTTATTTACCTGTATCATTAGCTTAGTAATAGTTGAGTTAAAATATAATTAGAAATGATAATGGCCACACAAGTCCATACAAAGCTTGTTGTACTTGCTTTACCTACTTCTAGTGCACCACCTTCCATATAGTAACCATGATAACTAGGTATGGTCGCTAATAATATCCCGAAAACCATAGTTTTTATAAAAGCATACATGACATGCCATGGTATAAAACTATCCTGCAGGCCTACAATAAAATCTTCAAAACTGGTAAGACCTCCATAAACACTAGCTAGATATCCACCTAAAATACCTACAAACATGATAATCGCTATCAAAAATGGATAGAAAAGCAGCGCAATTATTTTAGGAAAAACTAAGTAATTTAAAGGGTTAATACCCATTACTTCTAGTGCATCAATTTGCTCTGTAACTCTCATAGAGCCTATACTAGAGGTAATATAAGAACCTACCTTACCAGCCATTATTACAGAAATGAATGTAGGTGCAAATTCCAGTATGATCGATTGTCTGGTTGCAAATCCTATAAGGGATTTAGGAATCAATGGGTTGTCTAAGTTTAATGCTGTTTGTAAAGCAACTACCGCACCCATAAAAAGAGAGATAAAAGCGGTTATTCCTAATGAACCTATGATTAAATCGTCTATCTCTTTAAGAATAAGTTCTTTAAGGACTATGGCTTTAGTTGGTCTTCTAAATACTCCAAAGAGCATGATCATATAGCGACCTATGTGTTTTAAAAATCTCATTGACGGTAAAAGTATATAAAATAATTGCTACACAATTTAATGCTTTCTTAAACTTGTTCTTTTTTTCTTAGGTTACTTTTGCATCAAATTTAAATGGATGAAAAATATTTCCCTCGTTTTACTGTCTTTTTTATTGATAACTTCATGTGGCACGCTTTCGCGAAAGCAAAATAACCAACCATCTAACGATCAAAAGCCAGATGTAGAAAGGATAGCATTAAATGGATCACCTAAATTAGTAGTAGGAATCGTTGTCGACCAAATGCGTTATGATTATTTAACGCGATTCAATAGCAGGTATGGAAATGGCGGATTTAAAAGACTGATCAATGATGGTTATCAGCTAACTAATAATCACTACAATTTTGTACCTACATACACTGCACCAGGACATGCCTCTATCTACACAGGTACCTCACCCATGAATCATGGGATCATAGGAAACAATTGGTATGATAAATATGAAAATCGAGTGATTTACAATGCTAGCGATAATGATTATGAAAGTGTAGGATCGCAAAATGATGATGGTAAAATGTCACCACGTAGGATGTTAACAACGACGGTCACAGATCAACTAGAGCTGCATACTCAAGGAAAGTCTAAAGTGATCGGGATTTCTATTAAAGATAGAGGTGCAATACTACCTGCTGGACATGCTGCAGATGCTGCTTACTGGTTTGAAGGTGGCGACGCTGGTAATTTCATTTCTAGTACCTTTTATATGAATAAACTACCGCAATGGGTAAATGATTTTAATGCTTTGAAAAAGGCCGATGATTATCTCAATACATGGAACACGCTTTATCCTATTAACTCATACGAGGCTAGTGGTAGCGACATGAATGAGTTTGAGAAACCACCTAGAGGTAAGAAAAACGCAACTTTTCCTTACGATTTAAAAGCTTTAAAACAGCGCAACGGTAATTTCAATTTATTAAAATCGACTCCATTTGGCAACAGTATTGTTACAGATTTTGCCATTGAAGCTCTTAAGAAAGAGGCTTTAGGTAAGAATAGTGTTACCGATTTTCTAGCTGTAAGTTTTTCTAGTACCGATTATATAGGACATCAATACGGTGTCAACTCGATTGAAATTGAAGACACTTATCTTAGACTTGATATGGAGATTGAAAGGCTTTTAAAGGCATTAGATCAAGAAGTTGGAGCAAATAATTATACAGTTTTCCTTACTGCAGATCATGGAGCAGTTAACAACCCTGCATATTTACAAAGCAATAAAATAAACGCTGGTTATTTTGACAATTCATCTTTTCAAACTCAGCTAGAGAATGCTTTAGAAAATAAATATGGAGCGATAAATCTTATTTCAAATATTTCTAACGGTCAGATTTTTCTTAATCGCGCCTCTATCATTGAGAATAAATTGAATGCTATAGAAGTTGAAAATTTTATAGCCTACACTATTGTAGATTACAAGCATATTAATAAAGTGTATACTAGAAATGCTTTGATGTCTGGTGCGATGCAAGATGGTACTGGAAAGTTGATTCAAAATGGTTTTCACCATAAACGTAGTGGTGATATAATTTATGTTTTAGAACCAGCAGTAATTTCTTATTCTAAAACAGGCTCTACACATGGTAGTTCTCAAAGTTATGACACGCATGTCCCATTATTATTCTATGGTTTTGGAATAGAGAATGGTTCTAGTAATCAACGTACAGAAATTATTGACATAGCGCCTACTATTTCCAGCTTACTAGGTATTAGTTTTCCTAACGGTGCAACTGGAAATCCTATCAAAACAGTTTTGAAAAAATAAAGGCTCTATAGTATTATCACCATTTATAAGTAACACATCGTTAAAGCTCTAGTTTTATAAAGTGATTTATATAGCTTTGTGCTGATCAAAATATTTTATTGTAAAATATAATTTTGAAAATAGGCTAATCACT
>CAZBCH010000343.1:0-15968 GCA_964490235.1 uncultured Flavobacteriaceae bacterium
TCTTTTGCCTTTTAGAAGCTGTTTTTTCTTCTTTGGCAAGTCGTTCTCCTTTTTGCTCTAACCAGCTCGAATAGTTTCCTTTCCATGGTATTCCTTCACCACGATCTAATTCAAGAATCCATCCTGCTACGTTGTCAAGGAAATATCTATCGTGAGTTACGGCGATTACAGTTCCTTTATATTGAGCAAGGTGTTGTTCTAGCCATAGAACAGATTCTGCATCAAGGTGGTTAGTAGGCTCATCTAGTAATAAAATTTCTGGCTGTTGCAATAGTAATCTACACAACGCAACACGACGGCGCTCTCCACCAGATAGGTTTTTAATCTCAGCATCACCAGGAGGCGTTCTTAAAGCATCCATCGCGATTTCTAGCTTTGTGTCTAATTCCCAAGCGTTTAATGCATCGATCTTATCTTGAAGCTCTGCTTGACGGTTCATGAGCTTTTCCATCTTATCTGCATCTTCATACACCTCTGGTAGTCCAAAATCGTCATTGATCTTATTATACTCATCTAGGACAGCAACAGTATCTGCAACTCCTTCACGCACGATTTCCATCACTGTTTTACTCTCGTCTAATTGCGGTTCTTGTTCCAGATAACCTACATTATAGCCAGGTAAAAAATTTATTTCTCCTTGATAGTTTTTTTCAATTCCGGCAATAATCTTCATCAAAGTAGATTTACCAGAACCATTGAGTCCTAGAATACCTATTTTTGCTCCATAAAAGAAGCTCAGATGAATATTCTTTAAAACCTGTTTTCCAGTACTTTGATAGGTCTTAGAAAGACCTGACATGGAAAAAATTACTTGTTTATCGTCGCTCATTTGATCTTGATTTTTCTTTTAAAATTTTGTGTAATTGTTCTAGAGAGCTGTCTTGATATCGCTTTCGCGAAAGCGTAACAGCATCCATCCCTTTTGATTTAATATATAGACCCTTTTCTGAAAGATCTAGTATTTCTAATTCTTTAAATGTAAATCCAAAAGTTTTTCTACCAACTAATTTTACAGTTATAGATTTAAGACTGTAAGATACTGAGTTGCGTGTAGAAAAGCCGTCAAAACTATTGATATAAAACAATGTAATAGCAATTAATGCGCTGATGGAACTAAACAACCTCTCTTCTAAAAAGAATAAAATTGCTGCCATAACAAGACCCAGCAAGGCAAAACCCATGATGATTTTATATTTGGGCGTATTTACATCCTTAAAATGAATCTCTTCTTTCACTTATACTCTTCCTTTTAGAGCATTAAAAACCCAAGCTATTGCAAAAAAACCTACTCCTATAGCAGCAAAACCAAATCCTACATCTGTATAACGGTATGCTCCTAAAGCGATTAAACCTATACCGATTATAATCATTATTAAAGTTGCCCAGCCTAATACTCCATTCTTATTCAATGCCATAATTTGTCAAAATTAGGTTGCAAATATACATCGTAAAAACGTGCTGATAACTTAAAAATAATCGATGAAATGTAAGTTAATGAGGTGAATTTTTAAAAAAATGGACATATAAAGATTTTTAAGCTTCTAATCTTCTTATTATTTTTAAAAAGTTGTTTATTTGTTATTCCCTCAATCATTTTTTAACTATTCTAACGAATTTTATTCATGCCAGTAACCTGTATGATTATCAGTCTATTTAGCGTAGTGTTTATCTTTTTTAAAAGTACCGTATTTTGAATAATAGAAAACCTTGCCCTGTATGGTTATATGCGTTGTTTTTGATTTTGAGTTTTCAAGGATTCTCACAACTCATTAATACTTCTACATCTTTACCAGTTGATCAAATGGTACTTCAAGCCTTAGGTAATGATTGTGTTACGATTACTAATGTAACATCAAATATTAACGGTAGCATAGATGGTCTTAATAGTTTTGGTAGTTTTTCAAGAGGCGCATCTGCCTTTCCTTTTACAGATGGTTTTTTCCTAAGCACTGGAAATGGAAATCGCATAGGAAACAATCTTATAGGCACCGATTTAAGTGACGGGACAACGGCATGGACTGGAGATAGTGACTTAGAAAATTTTACTGGTATTTCTAATACTGTTAATGCTACCGTTATTGAGTTTGATTTAATAAGTACTTCTAATAGAATTAGTTTTAATTATCTACTAGCTTCTGAAGAATACCAGCAAAATTTTCCATGTAATGTAGGTGATCGATTTGCATTGCTCTTAAGACCACAAGGAGGAACATATCAAAATATAGCAGTTTTACCTGGCACTACCACACCAGTAGGAATTGATACGGTCCATCCAGAAGTAGTAGGACAATGTCCCGCAACTAATCCTGCATTTTTTGCAGGTCAATCACTAGGTGATACTAATTTTGAGGGTCGTACAGTAACTTTAACGGCTGCTGCAAATGTCATCCCTAATGCTACCTATCATTTAAAAATGGTAATTGCAGATCAGTCCAGCTTTGACCCTACTGCTTATGATAGTGCAATTTTTATAGAGGCTGGAAGCTTACAAGCCGATGTAGATCTAGGTCCAGATTTATTTCCCTGCGCAAGTGCTACTCTAGATGCTAGCATCGCAAATAGTCAAGCTACCTTCAGGTGGTTCAGAGATAATGTTGAAATTTTAGGACAAACTAATAGTACGTTGTTAGCTGATACAACTGGTACGTACCGTGTTGAAATAAGCGTGGCTTTACCTGGTTCTAATTGTATTATAACGGACGATGTAATAGTAACCATTGATCCTAATCAACTTAATATTAACATTGCAGATCAAGAAAGATGCGATGACGCCAGTGCAGATGGATTTGAGTCTTTTGACCTTGATACATTAGGCATAAGTGCCTTAGGACAATTACCTATAGGAAATTATACAGCCCAATTCTACCTCAATCAAAATGATGCTCAAAATGAGGTAAATCAATTAGCAACTAATTATACTAATGTTTCTAATCCACAAACAATTTTTATACGTATCAACGATCTAAATACCGGATGTCAAAGTATAAGACCAGTCAATTTAATTGTAAGTGATGTTCTTGTTGCAAATGATGTTTCTTATACGGCTTGCGATACAGATCAGGATGGTATAGTTGCAACTAACTTATCGCAATTTGACTCTCAAGTAACAAGCTCTATCACAAATGTAAGTATATCATACCACTTGACCGAAAATGACGCAATTAATAATTCAGGAAATTTATTTAATACATATACTAATTTTGGAAATCCCGATACTATTTATGCACGCATATCTAGTAATTTGAGTGGATGCTTTGCCACTAGTGAGATAACCATAAATATTGAATTACCACCAGTTTTAAATTCTGATTTTGAATTGATCGATGCTTGTGATGTGGATAATGATGGCTTTGCTACTTTTGATTTAACCACCGTAATTCCTGAATTTACAACAACACCAGCAAACTCAATTATTACATATCATCTGTCACAACAAGATGCAGAGAGCGGTGTAAATCCTATAACAAATCCTAGTGCGTTTGACAATACAATCGCTAGAATTCAAACGATCTTCATACGATTTGAGTCAGTTGCAAACGGTTGTGCCGCAACTGTACCAGTCCAACTGTACTCTAATTTATTATTAGACCGAACTAATATTATTGATTTTATAGCATGTGATGACATCAGTAATGACGGAATTGAAGAGTTCGGTTTAGGTGAAATTGCAAATACGATCATAAATGGTTTAGAAAATGTAACAATTGAATTTTTTGAAAATGAAATCGATCAAATGGGAGATGTTAACCAGATTGACCCTTCATTAGGTTATTTTAACACCTCAAATCCTCAAACGATTTATATAAGAATTAATAGTCCTACTTGTACAGAATTTGCTGAATTCATGTTGATAGTGGTGCCCTATTTTGAATCTGCCCCTATTCCAGATCAAACGTATTGTGATGAAGATCAAGATTTAGTTACGTTCATACCTCTTAATGAATTTGATGATGCAGTAAGAGGAACTTTCGGTCCTGATCATAGTGTTTTGTACTATCTAACTCAAATAGATGCAGATGATAGAATCAATCCTATTACCTCTATATTTAACAGTACTAATCCAGTAACCGTTTATGCTGAATTGATTGCTCCTACCGGTTGTAGCGATGTACAATCTTTTGATATTTCCGTTTTACCAGCACCTATAGCAAACAATCCAACAGGATTTATAATTTGTGATACAGATCAAGATGGTTTATTTGTCTTAGACTTGACTTCTCAAGAATCACAAATAACTACTGAAAGTAATAGAACCATAAGCTATTATAATGATTTTTTTGATGCCCAGATAGCAATCAATCCCATCACAAATCCTTCTAGTTACAATGCGCAAACAGAGACCGTTTACATAAGGGTAGAAAACACTATAACTGGTTGCGAAACAATAGTTACACAACCAATCATAGTCAATACCTTACCGGTTTTCCCAGCAATAACTGTTTATCAATTATGCGAGACTGATGGTAATAATGTAGAGGACTTTTTCCTTTTTACTAAAGATTCAGAAATATTAAATGGACAACCTGGTAAAGTAACGAGGTATTTTACAAATCCAGCCGATGCAAGTTCAGGCAGTAATGAAATAGATAAATTTAATGCATACCAAAATATAAGTGATCCTCAAACGATTTGGGTGCGTGTGGAAAACATAAGCGATCCTTCTTGTTTTGGCGTAGACTCTTTTGCATTAGTAGTAGACGAAGCTCCTGTATTTAACGCTCCATCAGATTTGAGAATTTGTGATGACAATAACGATGGTGTTTCTACAATGGATTTGCAATTAACGATTGATGAAATCAGGCAAGGAATTACTTCAAACCTAAACGTGAGCTTCCATGAATCTATTTTTGATGCCGAAATTAATAGTAATGCCTTACCACTAAACTTTACAAATACATCAAATCCACAAACAATTTATGCACGTATTGGTAACGATTTAAATTGTTTTGAAATAGAAGATATTCTTATAAATATTATAGACAGTCCCATTACCAATACTGTTAATGCGTCCACTATCTGTGATAATGATTTAGATGGATTCAACACATTTGACCTTACAAGTAGAGAGGCAGAAATCGTAGGTACAAGACCATTTAACTCTACCATATCATGGCATACCACGATTACTGATGCCGAAGATGATCTCAATCCCATTATTAATGATAACGCTTTCACAAACACAGTAAATCCTCAAACAGTGTATTTGAGATTTTTCAATACCATATCCCAGTGCTATACTATTGAACCATTACAGTTAATAGTTAATTTGCCTGCCCAACTTAACGATAATACTAATTATACGATATGCGATAATTCAAGCCAAATTGCAAATCTTAATGAGGTTCTCCCACAAATTTTGACATCTGTTCAACCTACCCAAAATGTTAGTTTTTACACTTCACTTGCTGATGCACAAACTGGTGTTAATTCAATAAGTACAACCTATAATTATTCTTCTTCAAATACCACGTTATTTATAAGAATAGAAGATACAGTAACAACTTGTTTTTCTACTGCTAGTTTTAATTTGCAGATTCAAAATCCGCCACAAATTGCAGCTGCTGGCAGTTACGACATAAGAGAATGCGATGATAACTTTGATGGTTTACGCAGTTTTAATCTAGATAATAATGATAATGTAATTTTAAACGGACTTAATCCTGCAAATCACAGTGTGCAATATTTTGCCTCTCAAATAGACGCAGAAAATGATACAAATGAATTAGTAGATACTAATGTTACTGTAGATCAACAAGAAACATTTTATGTTAGAGTCACAGAAACCACATTAGGTTGTGTTTCCATCGGTGAATTTGAAGCGATAGTAGATCCATTACCAGTGGCAAATGTAGATCCTATTCAAGTTATTTGTAATTCTGGCTTTGTGAATGTAGATGCAAGCGCTGGATTAAGTGGTTCAACTTATTTATGGTCTACAGGAGAGACTACTAGCAGTATTAATATAAGCATACCGGGAAATTACAGTGTACAAGCAACAAGCCTTGAAGGCTGTGTAGGTCCAGTAGTCTCATTTAATGTTACAGAGTCAGAGACTGCTATGGTTGATTTTGTGGCTTCAACAAATTTTGGCGATCCTAATACGATAACAGTTACAGTAAGTGGTATAGGCGATTACTTATATGTACTAGATAATGGCCCAACACAAGAAAGTAATATTTTTACAAATGTAAGTCGCGGTTTTCATGAAGTAAGAGTGATAGACCGCAATGGTTGTGAACCTACGCCTCCACAAGTCGTTTTAATAATTGATTACCCTAGATTTTTTACACCTAATGGTGATAGTTTTAACGATGTCTGGTACGTAGAAGGTATAGACACCTTTGATAAAGCCACTTTCTACATTTTTGATAGGTACGGGAAATTATTAAAAAGCTACGGTAAAAATTTCTCTGGATGGGATGGTACCTATAATAATAATCCTATGCCTTCTTCAGACTATTGGTTTTTACTAGAGGTTGAAGACTCTAGAGGATCGTTTGAGGTAAAAGGTCACTTTAGTTTAAAAAGGTAAGCATTTATGAAACTAGTCTTTTAAAGAATAAATAGAGTATGTGATTTTAAAGGATCTCGCTTTCGCGAAAGCGAGTTAGAAGAATTATTACCAGCTACCACCGGCGCCACCGCCGCCAAAACCACCGCCACCGAAGCCGCCACCAAAACCTCCACCAGAGCTACCGCCACCGAAGCCACCACCAAAACCACCACGTCCCATATTGCTGAGAATAATAACATCTAGCAATGAGCCTCCATTGCGATTACCATCATTATGATTACCGCCGTTTTTATTTCTAGCTTGCATGATAATGATCAATAAAAAGAAACCAAGGAAAATAAAAAATTGCCACGGTATCTCGTTATTTGATCGACCTGTACCTTTAAATTCACCTTCCAGACCTTGAAAAATGGCATCAGCTCCTTGATCTAGACCAGCGTAGTAGTTTTTATTTTTAAAGTTAGGAATGAGGACGCGATTTACGATACGTTCTGCGTCCTGATCAGACAGTCTAGATTCAATACCATAACCTGTATTGATATCTACTTGCCTATCGTCAACAGCTAGTATCAATAACACTCCATTATCTTCATCTTCTTGACCTATACCCCATTTTTGACCCCATTGCGCTCCTAATTGATCCAGTTCTACACCATTTGCACTTTTAATAATTGCGTAAACTATTTGTGTAGAAGTAGTATCAGCATAGCGTTTTAATTTTAGGTTGAGAGCTCTTTCTTCAGTTTCTTGCAATGCATTTGCATAGTCATAAACAAATATTTGACTGCGATTAGATGGTTTATCTGGAATAGTAAATTGCCCGCAAACTGTATTTGATATACCGATAGAGAAAAATAGGAAGAGAAGAATATACCGCATTAGCTTACAGAAATTTCATTAGGCAATTCATTTTCATCATCATGCTGCCAGGGAAAATATTGAGCAAGCTTTTTACCTACAAGTTCTATACCTTCTATAAGACCTTTTTGAAATTCGCTTTCGCGAAAGCGAGATATAACAACATCCCTTACAGATTTCCAGAAATCATCTCCTACTTGCTTATGAATGCCTTTATCACCTACTAAGGCAAATTTTTTATCATCCACAGCTACGTAGAATAGAATACCGTTTTCTTGTTTAGTATTGTCCATTTTAAGTAGGTGAAACAACTCTTGAGCACGCGAGATAGGTTCTTCACAACGAGATTCTAGATGCACGCGTATTTCACCACTCGTTAACAACTCTGCTTTACGTATGGCTTCAATGATTGCTTGCTCTTGAGCAGCGGTGAGAAAATCTTCTACTTGGACTGACATGATTATTTATCAAATAAGGCATCTACATCAGGTGCTACCTCAGCACCTTCTTCTGCTTGATAGAATGCTGCTGGCTCAAAACCTAATATCCCAGCTATAAATACACCAGGTACTTTTTTAACTTTTACATTATAAGCACCTACCGCGTTATTGTATCGATTGCGCTCTGTATTGATACGATTTTCGGTCCTACTTAACTCGTTAATGAGTTCTTTGAAATTCTCATTTGCTTTTAGATTAGGATAATTTTCATAAGTTGCCAGTAACCTACCTAAACCAGTGCTTACCTGACTTTGCGCCTTTGAAAAAGCAGCTAGATTCTCTTCTGTTAATTCTGAAGCATCTATGTTAATTGAAGTTGCCTTAGACCGTGCTTCAATAACACCCATCAAGGTTTCTTGTTCAAATTCAGCATATTTTTGTGCTGTCGCTACAATATTAGGAATCAAATCATTACGACGTTGGTAACTACTCTCTACATTTGCCCAAGCGTTACTTACTCCTTCACTCATACCTATCGTACTATTATACCAGTAAAATCCATAGAGAACAATTACACCTAAAATAATCCCTGCTATTCCTAAACCACCTATTTTTTTCATTTTTAAATATCTTTATTTGATTTGTATCTAATTTATATTCAAAGTTACATGAATTATTAAAATCCAACTTTATCAAAGATTAAGATCAATTCTATGAGGTTGTAATGTTTGTAAATATTCTGGTGTTTTTAATAATCGAGATCCGTACCAGGAAAATAATTCTCCATCTACGACCTTAAAATCTGGAATGACATTAGGTTTTACAGGATCTTGAGAAGGAGCGGTTAGAAAAGCTAGCTTTAACTCTGCTATATCATCGGTTGTAAATGGATATGGTTCAGAAGATAAAAAAACTGTGTCTGGTTGTAGTTTTATCATTTCCTCTACTTCTAATTCTGGATATCGAGTTAAGTCGCTAGCAGCATTTTTAAATCCTGCACGTTCTATCATGTCATTGATAAAAGTTCCCGTTCCCACGCTCATGTAGGGTTTCTTCCAGATCAGGTATAAGGCTTTATGTTCTACTGAAGGTTTATTTAAAGATTTGAAAGCGCTTGATATATTACGAGAGAGAGATTTGGCTTTAAATTTTGCACCAGTAAGTTCTCCTACGTCGGCAATCATTTCTAAGGCTTGTTCTAAATTATCAATATCCGAAACATATGTGGGCGCAATATGATCACAAAACTCAACGATTTTTTGATTGTTTTCCTCTCTATTACAAAGGATCAAATCCGGTTGTAGTTCAATAATTCTTGATTCTACAATTTTTTTTGTCCCGCCTACAACGGATTTTTCATCAATTAAACCTGCTGGATGTATGCAGTATCTCGTTACTCCTACGATTCTATCCTTTAATCCTAAATCGATCAACAGTTCCGTTTGTGATGGAACTAGTGATATTATCCTTTCTGGCAGTTGATCTAAGGCGATCATTCTACCTAACTGGTCTGGTATATTACAAAACATTAGTCTAGTGCATTTTTAGTTACCCATAATTTATATCCAAAAAGTGCCATTTGCCATTTATTTGCTTTTGACAAATCCAGGCGCTGTTTTGTAAAGCTGGGTAAGATGGCTTTATTAATTTTAGCTAGGGCCTTGAAAACTTTTTTCTTCATAATTCAAATGTAAGGTTTTGAACGCCCGATCTGTATTAATAAAATAGTAAAACCCATTCTAAAAAAAAGAATGGGTTTTACTGGAATCTAAATGAAAATCTGTACTTAATTAGGAATCATACTTACCTGTGGTGTTTTATTGTCTTTGTAAAACTGGATTTTCAATAATTTTATACCAGTTTTAGAGACGTAAGTATATTCAGAACCATTGATCTCGTATTTTAATTTCTTTAATTTTCCATCTTTCATACGATGTGTTTTTAATTTAAAAGAGTGTCCTGCTTCTTCTAAATCTTTTTGTAATTTTTCAAAACCTTTCTTAGTGATATCGAGTAAAATAAAGTTTGAGCTCGCATCGTTTATTAAATCCGTATAAACTCTATAGTTTCCTGTCCTGTTTAATTCGTCAACTTGTTCATCAGTCAATTGTTCATTTGCAAACCAATTGCCACTAGCATTTAATTCATCTACTTGCTGAGCCGTTAAAGTTGAATCGGTTAAAAATCGTATTTGATTGCGCTTTAATATGAGAGCCTCTCGCTTGGCGTCTCTTTCGGCAAGCTTACCTTGAATTAAGACAGCTCTTTTTTCCTTGAGAGAATCTCTTTTAGCTTGGTACTGAGATCTTACAATATCTGCTTTCCTTCTAGCCTTCTCTCGTGCTTCCCTGTTAAGTTGAATAAAATCGTCATCTTCAGTAACGACTATCACAACTCCATTTTTTGCTTTATCACCGTATATTATAGTGTCCTTTGAATCCTTAAGAACTGATACGCTTTTAATTTGCTCATTATCAATCGCATTCAACTCTATTTCAGTAGCTACCTTGCCATTAATGATATAAAGCGGTTTATCAGCTCCTGATTGAACAATGCCTCTCCTTATCTCGGCTTTAGTTGAAGGTAAGCCTGAGACACTATTTCTAAAAAGATAAGTGTTTTGAGGATCTGTGAATTTGATATTTTTAATGCTGTAAGTGATGCTATCCATATCTTTAAACCTGATATTCATTTTGGTTTGAATAGAATCCCAATTTTGTTTGCTCATTTGCATTTGAAAGACGTTCTGCAGGCTGTCCAACTTTTGTAAATCAAACTGAGCCATATCAAACTCTACCAATTGCTGCAAAGAATCTAATCGATATGCCTTAAACTGTCCGTTTACAGTTGCTATCAAAGAGTCTACTCTTCTTTGGTTTACTTTGCCGTTCATCAAATAATTACCGCTTGAATATGTTGTAAAAGAATTTGTAGCTATTTCTTCACAACTACCGAGACTCCAATCTGCCGAATCGCCTTTTATGATTGCTGTAATACACATAGGATCGATACCATCAGTGTCATCATCTGATTTAGTGGCTTTATAACCGTTTTTATCGTCTAGACTTAATGTAAGCCTCACAATTTTGTTATTTTTAAACTTTAGCTTACGGTAGTCAAACTTCACATCATATTCATCTTGTAAAAGTTCTTTTACAGCTTCTAGATCTTTCTTTGTAGAAGTAGCGTCTATTTTAAAGGAAAGGGTGTGGTCAGACAATGGTTTGTGTACAAGTGACATCTCGCTTCCTCCGATAATTTCAGAATTATTTCCTTGAAGTATTTGATCTGGCATGACTACATTGGTTCCATTCATATCTATAGAAAGTGTAGTGTTATCTTTGGGAATATGAATTTTAAAAGCGTCTAGTTGTGCCATAAGTAAGATCAAATCTTTAGACGCCAGCTCTACTGTAAAAGCTTTTTCCCATTCTCGATTTGGAAATTTTGCAGAAACACTTATAGTTTGCAATAAACCATTTGTATCCCTTTCTAAGTCATCAAATTTTAATTGATAAGTAAATTGAGCCTCTATTTGCTTTCTATATTTTTCTAATTGCTCATTTGTAGTGGCACCGGTTATATCAAAAACTAAATCTTTAGCATTAGAAACTGTTGCCTTAGGCTTAGTAATCATAGAACGAGTACTTTTTACATATTCTATCTCTTCTACTACATTAAAACTGTAGAGAAAAAGTACTATTACAGGTAAGATTAAGGCATACTTATAAGCATTCCATTGTGCTGAGGCTTCTTTTTGTAACATCATAATTCGTTTTTTAATAAATGGCGTGAAGAAATTATTTGCCATCGCAGGTTGCATGTGGCTGGCAGCAGTACTCAACAACGTACGCTCGTAGCTAATTCCTGAGGTATTTTGAATTTTTGCTTTTGCGTCTGCAATAAACTCTAGGTTTTCTCCTATTTGTCTTTTTAACAACCACACAAGCGGATTGATCCAGAAAACTGCTCTAAAAACATGGGATACAATTAAATCAATAGAGTGCCATTCTCTAGCATGAACTTTTTCATGATCAATGATCAAATCTAGTTCGGCAGATTGCTGGTCATTTATAGAATAACATATGTAATTGAAGAAACTGAAAGGAGTTAGCTTTCGCGAAAGCGTAACTAAAACAAACTTCCCTACTTTTCTTTTATTTCCAGACTTGATCAAGCGATATAAGGAACTTAGCTCTACCACCATTTTACCTAAGAAAAACATCGTGATTGCTAGATAAACATAAATGGCAAGCATTCCATAATCAAAAGGTGTCGCTTCTACTGCTGCTGGTTCTAAAACTATCGCCATAGGAGTTGCTAATTGTTGAGGCAAGTAAAGTATTTGCTCTGGCTGCTCTACATAAACCGTTTGAGTAATTTCAATTAATGGAAAAATGATACTCGCCAGAATACCTGCAAGTAAAAACCATCGATTTGTGTTAAAAAAGGTAAGACGGCGCAATAAGAAGTGATAAATAAGTACAAAGATGCTTAAAACACCAGCGCTCTTTAAAAGGTATTCAAATATAGATTCCATATTACTTTTCTTTAGATTCTATCATTTCTAATATCTCACGCAATTCTGTAGCAGATATTTTTTCTTCTTTGGCAAAAAAGGAGACCATATTTTTATAAGAGTTATTAAAATAACTGGTCATCGCACTATTAACAAATTTGTTACGGTAAGTTTCTTTTTCTACAATGGGAAAATAGCGGTGCGTTTTACCAAAGGCTTCATATGCCACATAACCCTTTTCTTCTAGCTTGCGTACTATAGTAGATACTGTATTGTAGTGATTAGTACCTTTAAGTTCTGGAACTATCTCTTTCACAAATGCTTTTTCTAAACTCCAAAGCACTAGCATTACCTCTTCTTCTTTTTGCGTTAATTTTTCCATAGGAATAAATGAATTTTAAATCGATGTTCAAATGTATAACTATTTATTTAGTTATCAAACTATTTTTATAGTTAAAAAACTAAACGTGTAGTTAATTAATGTTATTGACTATTAAATATCTATCAATCATTAAGCAATTGGTTTAACTTTGCAACAAAACCAGTAACGTGCGCATAGACATTATTACCTTATTACCAGAATTGATTAAAAGTCCTTTTGAAGCTTCTATTCTTAAACGAAGTATTGAAAAAGGAATTGTAGATGTACACATGCATGATTTAAGGAAGTACGGTCTTAATAAATACAATCAAGTAGACGACTATCAATACGGTGGTGGTGCTGGAATGGTAATCATGATAGAACCGCTTGATAAAATGATTCACGAATTAAAGGACGCACGAGATTATGATGAGATTATATATATGACACCAGATGGTGAGACCTTAAATCAAGGAATCGCAAATCATATCTCTTTAAAAGAAAATATCATGATTATATGCGGTCATTACAAAGGTATAGACCAGCGTGTGCGTGATTTATACGTGACCAAAGAAATTTCTATAGGTGATTATGTCCTTTCTGGCGGTGAATTAGGAGCAGCTGTTTTATGCGATGCCGTTATAAGATTAATTCCTGGCGTGATTAGTGATGAGACTAGTGCATTAACTGATAGCTTTCAAGATGGATTATTAGCTCCACCAGTTTACACTCGACCAGCAGATTATAAAGGACATAAAGTTCCTGAAATATTGCTAAGTGGTAATCTCAAAAAAATTGAAGAGTGGAGAGAAGATAAAGCTTATGAGAGAACAAAAAGCCGTAGGCCAGATCTTTTAAATGAAGATTAACATAGGTTATTAGTTAAAAAGTTTTAACTTTACAACACAATATTATTATGAATAGATTTTTACTTATAGCACTTATTAGCACAATCATGTTTTTATCACCTACGTCTATTGTAGCACAAGGTGATCATGATACTGTTATTAACACTTCACTGAAAGCAGGTGAAAAGGAAGAGCTTGTTGTCTTAACTAATCCAGTTAAAGATGGATATTTAAAAATATCATTAAATCACTCTCATAATAGCGAGCTTTCTTTGACCATTATCAATTCACTGGGCAAACAGGTTTATAATGCAAAGAGAACCATGAATACAAAAGAGCAATCTTTTGATGTTTCTAAATTAAGTGCAGGTATCTATTTTTTACGCGTGAGCACTAACACTTCAAATTTTGTAAAACAACTTATTATTAGATAAGATTTTTAATTCCCATTTTTATTTGTCATTTAAAATCAAATTTGTATTTTTGCAATCCGTAAAAATTAACCTCTGACGATAATCGTGTATGTTGATCTGTTACTACAACCTTAATAATTCCAAAAGTAAATGGAAAATTTAGTAAAATTCGTACAAGACGAATTCATAGAAAGAAAAGATTTACCAAAATTCTCAGCAGGTGATACTATCACAGTTTATTATGAGATTAAAGAAGGTGAAAAGAGTCGTACACAGTTTTTCCGTGGAGTAGTTCTACAATTAAGAGGAACTGGTCACACAAAAACGTTTACCATTAGAAAAATGTCTGGTAACATTGGTGTAGAGCGTATCTTCCCATTAAATTTACCTGCGATTCAAAAAATCGAAGTGAACAAGCAAGGTGCTGTACGTAGAAAACGTATTTTCTACTTCAGAGAACTTACTGGTAAAAAAGCACGTATCAAAGAAGCAAGAAGAAAGTAACATTGTTTCCAAGAATAATAAAAGCTGTCCATTTGGGCAGCTTTTTTTGTTTACTTCTATCTTTTACATAGATAAAATATGAAGTTCTTAAACAATATCGCTTTCGCGAAAGCAATACCAATATATAGAACAAACACAACCCATATTATAGATTTGATAATTTTATAATAGTTTAATTGTGAGTTAAACAATTAAAACAAGGTAAATATTAAGATATTGTATTTACACAGACTATCACAAGCATAAGCCAAAGATCTTTTAAAAATCTGGTTGAAACCTTATATTTGCGTATCTAGTGAATGAAGTCACAATCGTTGATAAAACGATCTTTTATAATTAATTATAATCCCATAACACATGTCAGATCAACCTAAGATCATTTATACTAAAACAGACGAAGCGCCGGCACTTGCTACTGCTTCATTTCTTCCTATTGTAAAAAAGTTTCTTGCACCAGCTGGAATAGATGTTGAAACTAGAGATATCTCCCTTGCGGGAAGAATACTCGCTGTTTTTCCTGAAAGATTAAAGGAAGATCAAAAACAAAATGATGCACTAGCCGAATTGGGAACTCTAGTTAAAAAACCTGAAGCTAACGTAATTAAGTTGCCTAACATATCTGCTTCTGTACCTCAATTAGTCGCTGCCATTAAAGAGTTACAAGCAAAAGGATACGACATACCTGACTATGCAGAAGATCCCAAAACTGAAGAAGAAAAAGAGGCTAAAAAACGATATGATAAAATTAAAGGTAGTGCAGTTAATCCCGTATTAAGAGAAGGTAATTCTGACCGTCGTGCACCCAAGCCTATAAAGCAATATGCTCGCAATAATCCTCATTCTATGGGTGAATGGAGCAAAGATTCAAAATCTCATGTATCTACTATGTCCCATGGTGATTTTGCTCATAATGAAAAAAGCTTTACAAGTGCAAAGGACACTACTGTTGATATCAGATTAATTGATAAGGCAAATCGTACTCACGTTTTAAAATCTGGACTGGCTTTGCAAAAAGGAGAGATTCTGGACGCTACTTACATGAGTAAAAAGGCCCTAATTAACTTTTTAGAAGAACAAATTGATGATGCATTAGAAAAAGACGTTCTTTTCTCTCTTCATATGAAGGCAACCATGATGAAAGTTTCTGACCCTATCATATTCGGCCATGCAGTAGAAGCTTTTTTCAAACCACTATTTGATAAATACTCTTCTGTATTTAATGATTTAGGTGTAGACGTAAATAATGGTCTAGGAGATCTATTAAGTAAATTACATGAACTTCCAGAGCTACAAAGAGAAGAAATTCAAGATGAGTTGAGAGAAGTTTATAAATTTAGACCTTCTCTAGCTATGGTAAATAGCGATCATGGTATTACTAACTTACATGTTCCTAGTGATGTGATTATTGATGCTTCCATGCCAGCAATGATTAGAAATTCTGGTCAAATGTGGAATGCATCAGGTACAAGTCAAGATACAAAAGCAGTGATTCCAGATAGTTCTTATGCTGG
>CAZBCH010000344.1:0-8470 GCA_964490235.1 uncultured Flavobacteriaceae bacterium
ATTAGGAAAACCTACTAACCCAACATCTGCAAGGATTTTAAGTTCAAAAGTAACATCTAAAGATTGCCCATCCATTCCTGTTTGCGCATATCGAGGTGTTTGTCTAGTTGCAGACTTAAAGTGCCAGTTTCCTCTTCCTCCTTTTCCACCTTCACAAATGATAAATTCTTTGCCGTCTTCAAGAATCTCATGTATCACTTTACCTGTTTCTGTATCCTTAACAACAGTTCCTAATGGCAATTCAATTACAATGTCTTCACCATCATTACCTGTACGTCGCTGTTTTGCTCCATTACCACCTTGAGCCGCTTTAAAATGTCGTTTATACTTAAAATGATATAAAGTCCATAAATTTTTATTGCCCTTTAAGATGATATGACCACCACGACCACCATCACCACCATCAGGTCCACCCTTATCGATGTACTTTTCACGATGCAAGTGTGTGCTTCCCTTTCCTCCTCGGCCAGATTCTATAGTCACCTTAGTATAATCAACAAAATTTCCTTCAGTCATAATTCTTTTTTCAGTCGATCATGAAAATAATCGATATATTTTATATCTAATTAATATTTAATTAGCCTTGTTTGATAAATGTAATAATAAATAAAATCCAGTCACTTTTAATAGTACTATATACGTCGCACTACATATTAAAAGTCACTGGATCAAAAACTATACTTATAATTCTAAGATCTATTTCTTTAAAAGCTTTACTGTAGTCTCAGACTCATCATTTAATGTAACACGTGCAATATATAATCCTTCAACAAATAAAGCCGTATTTATTTTAGTCAGTGTTGCACCTGGTGTCAAGTTTAATATTTGCTTCCCTAAACTATCATACACTACAATGCTTTTTATAGTAGCATTTGTATTTTCAAAAAACCATTCGTTACTTGATGGATTAGGATATACTTTAAAATTTGAAAATTTATCCTCATCGGTAGATAATATTTCATTGAACGCATAGGTTTGTGCACCTCTAGAAAAAACAATATTATAAGTCCCTGCAGTTGCGTTAATATCTAATCCATTAACATCAGCTGTACCACTAGGAAAACTAACTCCACCCCAACTTAAGTTCCATGCCAGATCTTGTCTAAATTTAACTGCACCGGTAGTTAACACCTGGTTATTAAGAGTGTATACGTCACCATCTGTTGTATTCATTAATATATCTGTATCTGTCGCTGCTGGCCATCCATTTGCTCCTGGACCTACTAGACCTACATCAGGGATTTCAAAACTATAATCTAAGGTATTTAAATTGAAAGTAACCTTATAATAAGCGGCTGTCACAGGTATTGTAGTTGCTCCAGCAGTTGCAGTACCAGAAGGGAAGGCGCTACCACCGTAAGTAGTAGTTGTACCAGCCTCTTGAAATTGAATATCTCCTGCTACAAATTGAGTTACTGTTAATTCATAATTTACTCCATCTATAGTTGCCATTTGTGGGCTAGCTGCACCATTCAGTGCGGTTCCTACTAACTCGATATCTGTAAAGCCAGAAACTGACGTAAAGGTGTAAGTATTAGAATTTAAATCTAGAACTATATCATAAATTCCAGCAAGCACAGATATATCACTACCTGTTATATTACCTGAAGGAAAAGTATCGCCACCATAACTAGTGGTCCACTGTTGATTTTCTCTAAATTTTGCTGCTCCTGTTGTAAGCGTTAAGCCAGCAATCGAGTGCGTGCCGTCTCCATTATCAGTTAACATGATATCTGGAGTTGGGTTTGCAGTATCAGGCCATCCATTTGCAGCTGGCCCTACTATCCCTATTGTTTGTGCAAATGCCACTGTTGCAAAACAAATTAAGCTTAAAGTGAGTAAAATTCTTTTCATATGTAAATGTTTAACGTTGAGAGGTTTAATATAAATTCTTTTTTACAATTTATCAAATTCTTTACTCAAACGATTTGTAATAACATCCATTTCTCCTACACCATCTACTCCATAATACTTTTTCTGAGCGGCATAATAATTCTTGAGCGGCGCGGTTTGTTTATAGTATACTGCGATACGATCTCTAATTACTCCTTCATTTGCATCATCCACACGACCGCTATCTTTTCCTCTTTCTAAAAGGCGTTCTACTAATACTTCATCATCTACTTCTAAAGCTACCATTCCAGCAATTTCAGTACCCTTAGAGTCTAGCAGCTCGTCTAACGCTTTTGCTTGGGCATCTGTTCTAGGAAATCCGTCAAAAATAAATCCTTTAGCATCAGGTGTCTTTTCAACCTCAGCCTTCAACATTTTTATAGTCACTTCATCTGGCACAAGGTTTCCCTTATCCATAAAAGACTTTGCAAGAGTTCCTAATTCGGTTCCGTTTTTAATATTGTAACGGAAAACATCTCCTGTAGAGATATGAACCAGTCCATATTTATCTTTAAGGCGTGTTGCTTGAGTTCCTTTTCCTGCTCCTGGAGGACCAAATAATACAATGTTTTTCATGCGTTCTGTTTGTACGTATAGTTCGGGCAAATTGCGCCCTAAATTATTATAATCCATGCCGTATCCCACGACAAATTTGTTTTCAATATTTTTTCCTACATAATCTATTTTCAAATCTTGCTTGTAGACATCTGGTTTTAAGAACAAGGTTGCAATTTTAACCTCTTTAGGTTGATATTGTTGTAGCTTTCGCGAAAGCGTGCTTATCGTTAAACCGCTATCTACAATATCTTCAACGATTACAACTGTTCTACCTTTAAGATTTACATCAAGCTCGTCACCAAGAGACACAACGCCAGAAGAAGTAGTACCATCGTAACTTTTTGCTTTTAAAAAGCTCACCTCACAATCATGGAAAAATTTGCGAGTTAAGTCTGCAAGAACCATATAACTACCATTTAAAATTCCAAGAAAAACGGGATTTTGCTGCGCAAGATCTCGATTGATTTGATAGGCTAAATTATCTATGGCAGCCGCAATTTCTTGCGCACTTAAAAAAGGTTTGAAATAAAGATCATGAATCTTAATCACTCTTGTAGTTTTTGCAAAGATACTATTTAGTAAGCAGTTGACAGTAGCAGTTGAGCATGGTTGTTAAATTGAATATATCTCAATTTAAGTATTATTTCTTCCACTTACGATAGGTTTAAACTAAGGTTGATCTTATTAGAAGCATATTTATCTTGATTTTACTTTTGATACTGATTTAATTTTTCTCAAAAGCTTATTTTTGAGATTATGAAACAAACACAATTCTCTTCAGATTTTACATTAGGAATTTTAGGAGGTGGACAGTTAGGCAAAATGATGCTGTACACCACTAGAAAATGGGATATCACGACTTATGTCATGGATAAAGATGATACAGCTCCTGCGTTTCAAGGTTGCGATGTTTATTTTGAAGGAGATATAATGGATTATGAAGCCGTTATGGAATTTGGTGAACAAGTTGATGTTCTAACCATTGAAATCGAAAATGTAAATGTGCAAGCGCTGCAAGACCTAGAAGATAAAGGAATTGCTGTTTCACCTAGTGCTAAAGTGTTGAATCTTATACGTAACAAAGCGCGTCAAAAGTCGTTCTACCACGACCGTAAAATTGCTACGGCTGCATTTGAAGTTTACGACCAGCCTAATTTGAATCACAAAAGAGATTATCCTTTTATATGGAAAAGTGCTGAAGGTGGTTATGACGGTAAAGGCGTAAAAGTGATTAGAGAAGCAAAAGACTTGAACGATTTACCAAAGGTAGAATGTATTTATGAAGACATGATCGATTTTGATCTGGAACTAGCAGTTATTGTCGCTCGTAATTATGATGGTGAGATGAAAACCTATCCAGTGGTAGAAATGGAGTTTCATCCAGAGGCAAATCAGGTAGAATATGTGATCTGTCCTGCCAGAATCAACATGGATATCTCTGACCGTGCTAGAGAACTTGCTTTAAAAGTCTCAGAATCATTTGAGCATGTAGGTTTACTTGCTGTAGAAATGTTTTTAACTAAAACTGGTGAGCTGCTTGTTAATGAAGTAGCCCCAAGACCTCATAATTCTGGCCATTACTCTATTGAAGGCGCTATAACTGACCAATTTGAACAACACATAAGATGTGTATGTAATTTACCTTTAGGATCTACAGAAAGTATTGTAGCTAGTGTTATGGTAAATCTAGTAGGTGAAGAAGGTCATACAGGTAAAGTGATTTATGATGGTATTGAAGATATTCTCGCATTACCAGGTGTAACACCGCATATATACGGTAAAAAAGAAACCAGACCTTTTAGAAAAATGGGACACGTTACTATAGTAGCCAGTGATGTAGTGGAAGCTCGTGAGCTTGCTGAGAAAGTGAAGAGCAGGATTAGGGTTGTTGCGGAGGATTAATTTGCTAATGTAAAAATGTACTTAAGGCTAATTTTTAAATATAATAATATTACATCACAATTATATCGTTAACTTTTAGCCTCAATTATATTTTCAAAATTTTTGGCCAAGATTATTTCCTTCTATCCAGCCATTTTTTGATTACAAATGAATACAACAAACCTATCACTATGATAGGACCTACAACGGATAAAACCATCCAGACGTCAGGAGTAACACAATCACGCCCGCAACCATTTGTAGGTAGGTATCGCCATCTTAAAACAAATAACATTTAATAGCTTATTAAATTAGAATGATACGATAATCGAGTTAAATATTTTACCTTAATATCGACATTTTATCATGACTTATTTGACTTAGCATCATCTTCTTCTCTTTCCGTTTTCATTTTCCATTTGCCATAAATTGCATAACCAATAATAAATATGATCAATGGTGGAAAAATATACCACCAACCTTCCATCATTTCTCCTGGAAGCCTGCTTGTAGTTTTATGTCGAGATAGTTGCAATAAGAAAAATAGAAGCATAAAACTCATAAACAAACTTTTACATATTCCACCCTTCTATGGCGTACTTGCGCTTACTTGCAATACTTTTCCATTATAAAATTTATTTCCAGTTAGGGCAAAGTTCATGATATAGCCTGCCATTTCTGGTGCTGTTAATGGTGCTTGATAACCTGGGAAAGCTTCTTCTAGCATTTCTGTTTGTACGGCTCCTAAAGCGAGCGTATTAAATGATGGTCCAGTTTCTTTATATTCTTCGGCAAGAAGTTCAAATAAGGTGATGACTGCTCCTTTTGCGCTAGAATATGCTGCGAGACCAGGGAATTTTGCACTTCCTTGAATACCACCCATGGAACTGATGGCTACAATATGTGCATCTTTATTCAAAGCAGGTAATAAAGCTTGAGTTAATGATGCTACTCCAAAAACGTTTACCGCATAACATTGCTGGAAGTCTTCTGCGGTCAATTCTTGAAAAGACTTATTGACCAACATGCCTGCATTATGAATCACAACATCTATGCGATCCCATTTTCTTAGAATAGTCTTTGCCGTGTCTTCAATACTAGACTGTGAACTTAAGTCTGTTGCAATCGCTTGAATTAAAGAATTATCAAGTGCTTGAATGAGATCTATCTTTCGCGAAAGCGCTATGACTTCATGACCTGCAGCTGCAAATAACTGGATCATTTCAAATCCTATTCCACGGCTTGCTCCTGTGATAACTATTCTTTTACTCATCTGTGGTGGTAGGTTTAGGAGTCAATTTGAGTTTTTCACCATTTACGACTTTAAATACTCCTGGCATCACTGCATCAACAACTTTTGCCATATGATCTGTATTTACAAGTGAGGACTCGTCACCTACTTTATGGTAATGGTCAAAATTTGTAAAATCAAAAGTGCAAAACGTTTGTGATGGCACATTGAATTCTTGAAAAAACGGATAGTTGTCAGACCTCATAAACAAATTGAATTCTGCTGCTTTTTCTAATTTTCCTGTTACTATAATATCCTCATTTGCTTCGTTAAATACAGAAGCCATGTTTGAACCATCGTGACCTGTAACATAAGTGATGAAAGGACTATTTATCATAGGTGTTCCTGTCATTTCAAAATTGATCATGGCAACGACATTCATACCTTCTTTTTTCATGCGTTGTGCTAAATGCTTAGAACCTAGTAAACCTTTCTCCTCTGCAGAGAAGAGTGCAAAAACCACAGTTCTTCTATTAAATTCTAATTTTTTGAAATTCTCTGCAATGGCAAGAACTGTTGCTGTACCGGTAGCATTATCATTAGCTCCATTTGCAATGCTGTCTCCTTGAACGCCTTGCATCATACCTATATGGTCATAATGTGCACCGATCACTACAATTTCATCGAGCAAGTCTTTATCAGATCCTGTCATTACTCCTACGATGTTAAAGGCCTCAACATCTCTTGCTTGAAAGTCATCCATATAAGAACCTCTAAATGGCTTAACTCCCATTTCTTGAAATCTTTCTGATAAATATATCGCTGCTTTTTCTATTCCTTCAGAACCTGTATCGCGACCTTGTAAATCATCGCTGGCAAGAAACGCAACGTCTTGTGCAATTTGTACGGCACTAGCTTTAGGCATTTTGATTTCAGTTGATTGATTTACCTTATCTAGGGCTTGTCCTAAGCGGTCGGCTTTTCTCTGTGAGCCGCATGCAGCTAATAAAATTGAGAGAAATAAAATGGAGAGTGCTTTTTTCATGTTGGTTATTTTGTAAAAAGTAAAGATAATTGATTTATGTTACAATAGTAATTAACCTTAGGAGATCAAAAGTATTACATACCTCGAATGTCTCTCATAAATTTTAATCAGATTTGCTTTTCCTTAAATGAAGACAAAAAAAAGCCGAATTAAAAATTCGGCTTATTGAATAAAGTATCTTAAAATCCTATACATACATTACTATAGGGTTCTCAATATAAGATTTAAACGTTTGTAAAAATGCAGCGCCTGTGGCTCCATCAACTGTTCTATGATCACACGCAAGCGTTATTTTCATCACATTACCTACTACAATCTGACCATCTTTAACAACAGGCTTTTGAACAATAGCTCCTACGGACATGATCGCACTATTAGGCTGATTGATGATAGAAGTAAACTCTGTAATACCAAACATTCCTAAGTTAGAGATAGTAAAAGTACTTCCTTGCATTTCGTCTGGCTGTAATTTTTTATTACGAGCTTTACCAGCAAGTTCTTTAACTTTTGCACCTATTTGTTGCATACTCATCTGATCTGCAAATGGTAATACTGGTACTAAAAGTCCATCTTCTACCGCAACAGCAACTCCTATATGGATATGCTTTGCAATAATCGTATTCTTATCAGTCCACTGCGTATTTACTTTAGGATGTTTTCTAAGCGCCATTGCTGCCGCTTTAATTACCATGTCGTTAAAACTGATCTTAGTGTCTGGCAACTCGTTAATCGCTTTTCTACTCGCGATAGCATTATCCATATCTAAATCAAGACCTAGATAATAATGCGGTGCCGTAAACTTAGACTCTCCAAGACGCTTAGCAATCGTTTTGCGCATTTGAGAATTAGGAACTTCTTCAAAAGTTTCTGTACCAACTGCGACAAATGAACTTGGTGCGGCTGAAGCTCCAGCGGCGCTAGGTGTAAAGTTTTCAATATCGCTTTTTACGATACGTCCATTTTCACCAGAACCAGAGACTTGACCTAAATCGATACCTTTCTCCTCTGCCATTTTCTTAGCCAAAGGCGAAGCAAAAATTCTACCTCCGTTATAACTTGAACTTGAAGCAGAACTAGAACTTGAAGTGCTTGGCTTTTTCGGCTCGCTTTTAGTTTCGGCTTTTGGAGCCTCTTTCTTTGGCTCTTCTTTTTTCTCTTCTTTTTTAGCTTCTTTCTTAGGCTCTTGTTTTGGAGCAGTGTCAGCATCCATTGAGATTCCAGAAACATCAGTTCCCGCAGGACCGATTATAGCTAGTAAAGAATCGACCTTTGCAGTTTCTCCTTCTTGAATTCCTATTTTAAGTAAAGTTCCAGCATTAAAAGACTCAAACTCCATCGTCGCCTTATCGGTTTCAATCTCTGCTAGAATATCTCCTTCTTCTACCTCATCACCTTCTTGCTTTAACCAAGAGGCAACGGTTCCTTCTTCCATTGTGTCACTAAGACGAGGCATGTTAACTATAACCACACCTTCTGGCAAATCAGAAGAACCAGAACTAGAATCACTATCAGAATTATCGTCAGAATCATTTGAAGATTCTTCTTCTTTTGAATCGTTTTCTTCTTTCTTATCTTCTGAACTTCCTCCTTCTAATAAAGCAGAAATATCTTCTCCTTCTTCACCGATGATACATAACAGTTGATCTACAGGAGCCGTTTCTCCTTCTTGAACACCTATATGTAACAAGGTTCCTTCTTGAAAAGATTCAAATTCCATTGTCGCTTTATCGGTTTCGATTTCAGCTAGAATATCACCTTCTTCAACTTTATCTCCTACTTGTTTCAACCACGCTGCAACAACACCTTCTTCCATAGTGTCGCTCAATCGCGGCATATTTACTACCTCTGCCATGAGTTATGAT
>CAZBCH010000345.1:0-4965 GCA_964490235.1 uncultured Flavobacteriaceae bacterium
TCCTAGTGGTGCTGGACTCCACGTTGGGCATCCATTAGGTTATATCGCTAGTGATATAGTCTCTAGATACAAACGTCATAAAGGTTTTAACGTCTTGCACCCTATGGGTTATGATAGTTTTGGACTACCAGCAGAACAGTATGCTATTCAAACAGGGCAACATCCTGCAGAGACTACTAAAACAAATATCGAAGGTGGAACTGATAAGTCTGGAAATAAAATCGCAGGTTACCGCAACCAGATGGACCGCATCGGTTTTAGCTTTGATTGGGATCGCGAGGTAAGAACTTCTTCGCCAGATTATTATAAGTATACACAAGAGATTTTTATCATGCTATTTGACAGTTGGTATGATAATGATGCAGATAAAGCGCAACCTATAAGTTTGTTAGAATCTCGCTTTCGCGAAAGCGGAAACAGCAACATCAACGCTGCCACAGACGAAGATTTGAGACAATTCACCGCGGCAGAGTGGAACGCGTTTACAGAAAAAGAGCAACAAGAGATTTTACTAGATTACAGGCTAACTTTTCTTGCAGATACAGAGGTGAACTGGTGTCCGGCACTAGGAACAGTACTTGCAAATGACGAAATAGTCAATGGAGTTTCAGAACGTGGTGGACATCCAGTAGTACGTAAAAAAATGCGCCAGTGGATGATGCGCATCAGTGCATTTGCAGAGCGTTTATTAACAGGTTTAGATGATTTAGATTGGGCAGAATCGATCAAAGAAATCCAACGCAACTGGATCGGGAAATCTGTAGGTGCAATGGTTTCGTTTCAACTAGATGAGCACAAAATAGATGTATTTACAACGCGTCCAGATACCATTTATGGAGTAACATTCATGACACTAGCGCCAGAGCATGAACTGGTAGATCAAATTACTGCTGCCGCACAAAAAGATGCGGTAGAAGCCTATAAAAAAGCAACGGCAGCACGATCTGAAAGAGAACGCATGGCCGATGTGAAGACCATTTCTGGTGTATTCACTGGAGCATATGCTACACATCCATTAAGTGGTGAGCCTGTGCCGGTATGGATAGGTGATTATGTGCTTGCTGGTTATGGAACTGGCGCTGTAATGGCAGTACCATGTGGTGATGAGCGTGATTATGCATTTGCAAACTATTTTGCAGGTCAGGAAGGAATGCCTGCTATCAAAAACATTTTTGATGGTGTAGATATTAGTGAAGAAGCTTATGCTGCAAAAGATAAAACACCGCTTTGCAACAGTGATTTCTTAAACGGAATGAGCTATAAGCAAGCGATGGCAGCAGCAATTGCTAAGCTAGAAGAAGTAGGCGCAGGAAAAGGAAAAACCAATTATAGATTGCGTGACGCGGTATTTTCTAGACAGCGTTATTGGGGCGAACCGTTTCCTGTATATTATAAAGATGGCTTGCCACAAATGATAGACCGCAAATACTTGCCTATCGAATTGCCAGAAGTAGACGAATACCTACCTACAGAAGATGGCGCGCCACCACTAGGTCGAGCAACAATTTGGAGCTGGTGCACACAAGAAAACAAGGTTGTTTCTAACGATGATGATCGCGATTGTGTATATCCGCTAGAATTGAACACCATGCCAGGATGGGCAGGAAGCTCTTGGTATATGTTTAGATATATGGATGCTAATAATGAAGACGAAATGTTTTCTGCAGCAGCACAAGAATACTGGAACAATGTAGATTTATATATAGGTGGTAGCGAGCACGCGACTGGTCACTTATTGTACAGTAGATTTTGGGTAAAGTTATTACACGATCTAGGTAAAGTAACCGTAGAGGAGCCTTTCCAGAAGATGATTAATCAAGGTATGATACTTGGTGAGAGTGCTTTTGTGTGTAAGGTTACAATGATGTTTCCTGTTACTGCTGGAGACAGATTTAAAAATTATTCTGAGCAACAAAAGAATCATTTGGAAGAGTTGCACGAAAGATTTCCTGATTTATTTATAAGCTCAGAATATTATGAGAAGAACTTTCACAAATTGCCAACTTTAGTTGGTTTGCAAGAGAAGTGGGGCTTTAACAATTTAACTGAATTTGTAGATTCAATAGATACTTCATTAATTGATCCCAATATCCTATCTATTGGTGATATGAAAATTCATTCTGACGTATCGATTGTTGATATTCATAATAATTTAGATGTATCTAAATTTAAGAATTGGAGAAAGGATTTTGCAAATGCGGAATTCATAACAGAAGAAGACGGAACTTTCAAAGTCTCTCGTGAGGTAGAAAAAATGTCCAAATCTAAATACAACGTAGTTAATCCAGACGATATTTGTGACCAGTATGGAGCAGATACCTTGCGATTGTATGAAATGTTTTTAGGACCGCTAGAGCAGGCAAAACCATGGAACACTGCAGGAATAACTGGAGTTTACGGTTTTATGAAAAAACTATGGAAACTGTATCATAACGATGCTGGTTTCTCAGTAAGTGAAGAAAAAGCGTCACCTGACAGCATGAAAACCTTGCACAAGACCATTAAAAAGGTGCAAGATGATATCGAGAACTTCTCTTTTAATACCAGTGTAAGTAGTTTTATGATCGCCGTAAATGAGTTAACTGCTCAAAAATGCAACAGTCGTGAAGTGCTAGAACCACTTGCGATATTAGTATCACCATATGCACCTCACATAGCAGAGGAATTATGGTCATTACTAGGTCATAACGAGTCGATAAGTGAAGCACCTTTCCCAGTTTTTGATGAAAAGCACTTGGTAGAAAGCAGCAAGACCTATCCTATTTCTTTTAATGGTAAAATGAAATTTACTTTAGATTTACCAGTAGACGTTTCAAAGGACGAGTTAGAGAAAATGGTACTTGCAAATGAGAAAGTACAGCAACAACTAGAAGGAAAACAAATCCGTAAAACGATTATTGTGCCAGGTAAGATTGTGAATTTTGTGGTAGGATAATTTCGTTTAAATAAAAAACACGTCCGAAATGTCAAACTTAGCTTGTCGAAGTTGCGTATTATTCGTAATCAAATCCATTTCGACAAGCTCAATGTGACAATAGGGAAAAGTAACAGGACTATTGTATTATAGCTCTCTCTTTTTTGTTGATGATCTCGCTTTCGCGAAAGCGGAACAGGTGCATTTATTCATAATCATAAAATCCTCTGAAAGCTATACAAAATCTTTGCGGCAAAGGAGTTGTGAGGTATCTTTGCAAACCTTTAAAAAACAGCTTTTTTGAGTGAAACGACTGTCATAGAAAAATCTCCTAGTGTAATTAAAAATTACATCGAGATTACTAAACCGAGATTATCGGTAGTAGTAGTATTTTCTTCTATTGCTGGTTATTTTCTTGCTGCAAACACTTATGATCCATGGACGATTCTCTTACTTGTAGTAGGTGGTTATTTTCTAGTAGGTTCTTCAAACGTTTTTAATCAAATTATAGAAAAAGATCTGGATGCGCTAATGAAGCGCACGCAAAACAGACCACTGCCCACTGGACGTGTTTCTGTGCAAAACGCATGGATATATGGACTGTTAATGGCGTTAAGTGGCATTTACATGCTGTATTTGATCAATTTTGCTACAGCCTTCTTTGGTGCATTAAGTATCATCTTATATGCCGCAGTATACACTCCTTTAAAAACGAGAACACCACTTTGTGTATTTGTAGGCGCGTTTCCTGGGGCTATTCCTTACATGTTAGGTTGGGTAGCTGCGAGCGGTAATTTTGGTATTGAACCTGGTACTTTGTTTATGTTGCAATTTTTCTGGCAATTTCCACACTTCTGGGCGATAGGATGGATGCTAGAAGACGACTATAAAGCAGGTGGTTTTAAAATGCTGCCTACTGGCGCTGCAGATAAAGGAACTGCCATGCAAATTATTTTGTATACGATCTGGACAGTTATGGTTTCTTTGATTCCTGTTTTTGGCGTGACAGGTGAACTTTATATGACCATATGGAGTGCTATAATAGTAGGAGCATTAGGCGCCTGGTTTTTATACTATGCTTTTAAATTATATAAAGAACGTAGTAACGAGGTTGCAAAAAAGTTAATGCTGGTAAGTGTGAGTTACATCACCCTTATTCAAATTATATACGTAGTAGATAAATTTTTAAGATAATAATGACAGATATAACGCAATTACCTATAAAGGAAAAAATCGCAAGATCAAAAAAACAAATGATGTGGTTTGCCATCATGAGTTTGTTAATGATGTTTGCTGGTTTAACGAGTGCCTATATTATAAGCAGCAGCCGTAGAGATTGGGTAGAAGTGCAACTTCCATCAGAATTCTTCTACAGTTCTGGAATTATCGTGCTTAGTTCTCTTACCTTGTTTTTGGCTAAAAAGAGCTTAAAAAGTAATAATTTTTCTGGAGCCTCATTGATGACAGGAATTACTTTTTTACTAGGAACTACTTTTGTAATCATGCAATTTTATGGTTTTGGTTCTTTGACTGACGCAGGAATATTTTTTACAGGTAAAGGAAGTAGTGTTGCTGGATCTTTTATTTATATAATTGTGATGGCTCACCTTGCTCACATAGTAGCAGGTCTTATCTCGCTGACAGTCATTACGTTTAAAACGATTACCAAAAAATACGCTAAAGATAATATACTAGGTTTTGAATTAGGAGCGATATTTTGGCACTTTGTAGATGTGTTATGGATTTTTCTTCTTCTATTTTTAGTTTTTGCTAAAGATATTTTTTAACCTATTTTTGCAACAACTTACAACTAATCTAATGTTATGGATACAACAGTAGCTACTACTGGTACCGAAGGACAAAAATGGGGTGGAGGCGCAACAAAGCCTCTTAATGCCAGCTATGGAAAACTAATGATGTGGTTTTTCATCCTGTCGGATGCGCTTACTTTTACAGGATTTCTTGCAGCTTACGGTTTCTCGAGATTTAAATTTATTGAGGAATGGCCTATTGCAGATGAGGTTTTTAATCACTTTCCATTTTTACATGGG
>CAZBCH010000346.1:0-4759 GCA_964490235.1 uncultured Flavobacteriaceae bacterium
GAACAATTGTAATTGATCATTTTTTACATAAAATATCTGACCATAGAGATTATTACACCATAAGATTCCATCTTGATCAAGTGTAAGATTAAATACCGTAATTGCTCGTTGCTTTTCATTAGTATAAGTAATGAATTGATCGCCATCATATTTAACTAATCCATTACCACTCGCTAACCATATATTGTAATTGTGGTCTTCTACAATATCATAATAAACTGCAGTCGGCAATTGATCATTATGGAACAAATGATCATACACGACATCTTGCGCATGAAGAATAGACGAGCAAGTTAAAAACAGAATTACAAAAAGTCTAGACAAAGTATTTACTTAAAAAGGCAAAACTAAAAAAGATTAAAAATAATAGGATTACTTTTTTTTAAACGATAGAATTTCTTTTCTAACTTAAAAGATGGTTGTGATAATTAAAATACAAAAGTCTAAGAATGAAAAAAGGTAAAGCGATGAAGCTTTACCTTTTAACATCATTAAAATTAAAAATTAAACGTCTTGACCTTTCATCATCTTGTTCCAGTATAAATATGGCAAACCAAATTTCTTAAGCATCCATAAACGCCAGTGTTCTTTAGAACTATCAAAAACTAGCATCTGCTTTAACTTAGGATCTGGTGTAAAGTTTCCATCATAATCAAACTCTGCCAGCGTCATTTTACCATATCCGGTAACTAGTGGGCAAGAGGAATAACCGTTGTAAGATTTAGTTCCTATTTTATTGCTATTTATTAACTTGCTAATATTGTCAACCACTACAGGGACTTGTTTTCTAATGGCAGCGCCGGTTTTTGCGGTTGGTAAGCCCGCGACATCTCCTAATCCGAAGATATTTGAATAGGTATTATGCTGTAATGAATAGTGGTCTACATCTAGCCATCCTGCATCGTTTACAAGGCTAGAGTCACGCACAAACTTAGGTGCAGCTTGTGGTGGAGCAAGGTGTAACATATCAAATGGTATTTTGATGATGTTATCTTCAATAGATTCCTCACCTATTTCATTATCCTCATTTAGAACACATTTATTCTCATCTGGCGCAACATGTTTGAAATATGCGATTTGATTTTCGGCATCGATCTTAAAAGGAGCGTAGAACGGTTTAAAGTTAATTCCATAACGACCTATAACTTTCATTAGCGTCTCACGTATAGGCTTTACACCAAAAATGACACTTCCTGGAGTTGCAAAAATGACATTGGTCTTATTAAGAATACCTTGTTTTCTAAAATAATCTGCTGCGAGATAGGCTATTTTTTGTGGCGCTCCACCGCACTTAATAGGCGTTGCTGGTTGAGTAAATAAGGCATTACCGCCTTTAAAGTTTTTAATCACGTCCCAAGTGTGTTTTGGGTCCGTGTAATTACTACAAACGACACCTTTGTCCAGTGCTTCTGATAAACCTTCTATTAATGATGGCTCCATAACTAAACCTGGTGCAACGACGAGGTAATCGTATTTGAGATCACCAGAATTTTTGGTAGCTACAGTGTTATTTTCTGGGTTAAAAGCTGTTGCATAATCTTTGATCCAAGAAGCGCCCATGGGCATTACTTCTTTCATAGGTTTTCCAGTCTTTTTGTAATCATAAGCTCCAGCTCCTACTAGCGTCCACGCTGGTTGATAGTAATGGGTATTTGCTGGTTCTATAATCCCAATACTTGTTATTGTTTTTTTCTTTAGAAGTTGTGCTGCAGTCATAATACCTGCTGTTCCTCCTCCTATAATTAATACCTGATAATGTGCTCCCATTTTTAAACGTATTTTTTAACCTTATAAAAATACTTTCTTGATATCTTGTATACTGTAACTCAGGTTACACAAGCCTCATTATTAAGTTTATATACTTACTATACTAATTAATTTAATGCAGAATGAAAATCCCAAACATAGCAGATCTTGTAGGTAAGACAGATATTTATATTCTAGATCAAATAATGAAAGAGCGCTATAAAGCAGGTCAGAGTATACTTGACGCTGGTTGTGCAGAAGGAAGAAATTTGAAATGGTTTTATCTCAATAATTTTGATATTTATGGCATCGATACCGATAGTGAGCGACTAGAAATTGCAAAACAACAGTATCCCAAACTTGCACATAATTTCACCACAGGCAGTATTGAAAAGTTGCCTTTTGAGGAAGCCACGTTTCATCACGTGATATGTAGTGCGGTCTTGCATTTCGCGCAAAGCGAAAAACACTTTTTTACAATGTTTACAGAATTGATAAGAGTATTGAAACCTGAAGGAACGCTTTTTATACGAGTAGCGTCTGATATAGGATTAGATGGAAATACGCCTTACTTAAAGGAATCCCTTACCAATAAAGAAGGGACGTTTTTTATTACAAGAAAAATTATAGCATCGTTGTTGACTGATTATTCTATAGAACTATTAGACCCAGTTAAAACGACTAATGTGCAAGATAAAAGAGCGATGACAACACTTGTCTTTAAAATACTATAGTTTTAAACCGATACCTAAACCTACTGTCCAAGTGTTATAACCATCAAATCGTTGATCTAGAAATACATTAGGCAAAAGGTATAAGGAATCTGTAATATCTTTTTCATACTCAATTCCTACTCGCATCAAATAAAAAGATTCATTTTTTTCTAATTCTACACCTGGACCTACGGTAATTACAAATCCACCACCAAATTGGTAGAGCGCATCTAGTGTAAGAACCAGTGGATTTACACGTTCTATTTCCTCATTATCTGCGTTACGTATGATGAAGGTTTCTATTTCTACATCATTGTGCAATCCTATTCCCCAGTTGTGATTGAACCAATATTCTACATCAAGTCCCCATGATGGCACAAATACATTATCCATTCCTTCATTATTTACAAGTGTATGTCCTATGACACCTGCTATCCTGAAGCCACGACCGCTGTGATGGTTGTTAGTTTCCGTTTTGTGTTCTTGAGCGTTTGCTTGTGTGAAAAGAAGTATGGCTAGTGCAAGAATCCATTGTAATTTATTCATCTTAGATAGAGTAAGTAATTGTAGTTTCCCAAATTTGATTATTTCTACGTCGATCGCCACGTATCACATATATATCGTGATAACCAGATCGTATTTTGATTTGTTTGCTTGCGCGAAAACTCAAACCCAAAAACATCCAGTTTTGATCCAGTTTTTCAGGTCTCAGACCAGTACCAAAGTCTAGATGAGCTTCATCATACAACACTAAACTAATAGAACGGTCTGTAGAGAACTTTTTTAACGGTATTGATAGCTGAAATTTATATCTGAATCGGTGCTTATATGTTATTCCGTTTATGCTATAATTATTATCTACTCCAATTATTTTCTGTTGAAAGCGTTCCTCAAAACGTAACCTGTGCGTAAAACTGAAATTGGAAAATTTATGATTGATCGTGAGCTGCTGAAAAATGTTGTTTTCAACAAAATCCATAGGAGTACCAAAATCTGAATATCTATAGTTTTGAATGTAACTGTAACCTATGGCTAGGTCTAGATTCTTTTTTAATTTGTAGTGAACAAAAGGTCTAATGATAAACTGCTCCCAATCTTTTAAAAAATTTGTCCGCCTAAAATTGAACTCTGTATTAATAGACCATTTATTATTGATCTCTTTTTTGATATCAATAGTATTCCAGCTACTGTAATGTGTATTTATATTCTGAGCGCCGACTCCAGTTAAAGCAATAATTAATAGTATGAAAAGAGAGAATTTTCTCATTCTATTCATTGTAGGTAATACTCCAGATGCCTCTTACTTCATTTACATCATATCCTGTTGCTTTATCACTAGGATATAATGTGTTTATTGTAGTATAAACCTCTGATTTTATATCTTGATTAGGTACTCCATGACATTGCAAGCACATCGAGTTTGTAATAATAGGTGCATAATATGTTACTTTACCGTTTTCGATTTCTGTAACCGGTTGATAATCCTCATTGCTTGCCATGGCATTTTTAAACTGTATTATGACATCGAGTTCTTTAGCATTAGCCTGATTCTGTGGATTACGCGGCTTATCTGAAACACGTTTTATAGCAGCGTTTTGCGCGACTGCCATACTATCTGTAATGGGATAGGCTTTTACATTGCAAAATGTCACGGCCTCTTTAGTTCCTCTTTTTTGAATCGTACCCATCAGATTTTTGCCTAGTTCTTTTTTGGTGTTCAAAGCATACTGCTGGCCTCGTTCTACTGATGCTAACTTTGTATTTAAAGATAAAGATTTTTTAGAGTTCGCTTTCGCGGAAGCGGAAGCATTATCCAACTTCCCATCGTTGCGATATTTCATTTTGCCTTTACTTTCTACTTCAATATGTTTTTTAAACCATTCTGGCTCATCTATTTTATAATCATAGATATACTCTGAAATTAGTTTGATTTCTTCCTCGCTAAAGGGTTGATAAGGCATCACACCAAAACGTCTAACAGCGCCACGCATCTTTGATTTTTCTTCTGTAGGCTTTTCTACAAAATTCCAAATGGCCTGTGCAAAGTCTTCTTTTATAATATCGCCGCTTAAATAGTGAGATTTTACAGCGACCATAGGCGGTGCTATTCTACTGTCATGGTCTGTAGATGGGTTATGACACACATAGCATTTAGTTTCCATTAATTTTCTACCTGGATGACTGCTAGCAGTATATTTTGTAGCGTCCTTGACTACAATCGTTTGTTTTGAATAATCTGATTTTATTTTTTGATTACAACTGGTCAGTAGTATAGCGGTAAGCATTATTAAATATGTAAG
>CAZBCH010000347.1:0-4559 GCA_964490235.1 uncultured Flavobacteriaceae bacterium
GTGAATTTTTCAGCGGCAACAAAAAGAACTGTTTTGTCTGCGTATCTATCTTTAATCTCAATACCTATTGAATGTGCAAGATGTGTTTTGCCTAATCCAACACCACCGTATATCAATAACGGGTTAAAAGATGTTCCTCCAGGTTTGTTTGCAACAGCCATTCCAGCGCTACGTGCTAATCTGTTAGAATCTCCTTCTAAAAAGGTTTCAAAGTTATAAGAAGGATTTAATTGAGATTCTATTTTTACATTTCTTATTCCAGGTATTATAAATGGGTTTTTAAGTTCTGGACTTTTACTTCTTACTGGTGCATCTACAGATTGTGAGTTTTTAATGGAGCGATTACTACTAGGTATTTTTTCTGTAAAGGCTTCCATCCCTTTGGTAGGGTTTTCCATTCTTATAGCATAAATCAATTTTGCTCCTTCTCCTAGTTCTCTAGTAAGCGCCGCTTTTAAGAGTTTTATATAATGTTCTTCTAGCCATTCATAAAAAAAACGACTAGGTACTTGAATACTTAATGCGGTATCAGTTAGCTTTACAGGTTGAATAGGTGCAAACCAGGTTTTATATGCTTGTAGTGTAATATTATCTTTTATAAAAGCGAGACAATTGTCCCATACCGATTCTGCAGTCAGTGCCATAAAGGGTTTATTTTCTAAGTTAGATTAGGGTCGATTTAGAACAAAAAATTACAAGGGAATCCTGTCTTTGAAATCGATGACAAATATGTGTATAAAAAACCTTAAAAAAAATTTATTTTGGTTTTGATTTCTTAAAAAAAAGCACCATAGTATTAATGATGAAAATCTACCATGAAACAAATGATAAAATTATATGAGTACAATTGAAGTTAAAATAGTCCCTAGATATTCTGAAACCGACCAGATGGGAATTATTCATCATGCTAATTACTTGATTTACTTAGAACAAGCAAGGTTAGAGTGGTTAAATAATTTAGGATTCTCTTATAATAAAATGGAGCAGGAAGGTGTTTTGTTACCTGTTTATAACATCGATATAAAGTATATAAAACCGATCAAATTTGGTGATGAAATTTCTGTCAGAATAAGCCTCAAAAAAATACCTACAACTCGTGTTATTTTTTCCTATGAAATTACAAATCAAAATGGTGATCTTTGTTCAACTTGCGAATTAACTTTGGTTTTTACTGATGCTCAAAAATTTAGGCCTATAAAACCTATTCCAGAATTTTTAGAGGCTTGTGAAAAATTATTTTAAATGAACTTTTAAATGTACCGCTTTCGCGAAAGCGAGATCTTAAACAAAACAATTTTATTCTTATGTTACATGAAATATTTAGTGAATTGAAGCATGAAATAAGAGGAGCTGTTCATAAGAAAAGACATCCTTTTAAATATATCACGTTATCAACCATTGATAAACAAAATTCACCACGATCTCGAACGGTTGTGTTAAGAGAAGTGTCAGAAAATCTAGATTGTATTTTCTTTACAGATTCTAGATCTGAAAAAGTAGCGCACATTGAAAATAATCAAAAAGCTTGTATACTTGCTTACCATCCTAAAAAACTAATGCAATTAAGACTAGATGGAAAACTAGTACAAGTAAATGATCCTGACGAAATAAAAAGACTATTTCAAAAAGTATCTGAAAAAGCCATTAAAGATTATACGACTGTACAAGCACCTGGCAGTGCTATTAACAATCCTGATCAAGTAGATTATGTATCAAGACAGGAAAATTACTTTAAGGCTTTAAAATTTATACCTGATGAAATTGAATACTTAAGATTAAAACGTCCTAATCATCTAAGAGCTATTTTTAAAAGCGTGGACGACTGGAAAGGGCAGTGGCTGGTGCCTTAATCTGGTACAACAGCGGTAATAGGATACATTTTATTAATGTCTTCTATAACTTTTTCTTGAATTGATACGGGAACCGCAATGATAATGGAGCAAGTAGTCGTTAACTCTTGATGTTCCATTTTATAATTATTCTCATCAATAAAACGCATGACTTGACTCATTTGTGGATATTCAAAATTGATAAGCACAGGAGCAGTAATGGTTCTCCACTTAATTACCGCATTTTCTAAGGTCAGTTTTGCGGTTTCTCGATAAGCGCTTATCAAGCCTCCTACACCTAATTTTGTACCACCAAATATTCTTGAAACCACCACTAGTATGTCACTCAGTTCATAAGAATTGATCTGACCTAAGATAGGGTCTCCAGCACTATGACTAGGTTCTCCATCATCATTTGCTCTATAGTTGTGCTCATCAGCTCCCAGTTTCCATGCATAACAATGATGTCCAGCTTTAGGATGTCTATTGCGCAATGGCGCGATTAATGCGTTAACCTCTTGATCATTCTCTAAGGGAAAAGCATATCCATAAAACTTACTGCCGCGATCTTTATAAAGAATCTCATCAGTAGGTGCAATAATAGTTTTGTAGGAATCTGCCACTTATAAAATTATGTTAAAGAAGCCTTAATGACTTGTGAAGATATAAGGTTAGAATATTTTAGCAAATTAAACATTAATAGTATTATGAAAAAGATCTTTGCCTTATTATTTCTAGTGGTAAGTTTAACCGCTTGTGAAACAGAACCTTTAGATCCTAGTTTAAGCGGTAGCATTGCACCAGGAACTGGAACAGGTAACGTTACTTCTTCTATAGTAGGTGACTGGTTATATACAGATTTTGAAACTAATACGACTACAACAACTAATGTAATGGGATTTCCTCCTACATCTTTAATGGCAACTGCAGAGTACGTAAGCTCGAATACAATTTTAACTTTCAATGCAGATGGGACTTACACAACTATTGGAGATTTGGAATTTGAAATATTTGTACAAGGTGTGTCTCAAGGAATTCAAACAAATACCTTTAATGACTCGGGAACGTGGACACTAACTGGAAATATTCTTGAATTTGTGAGCACAGCTCCAGGTAGTGCAACACCATTTGACGATACTACCGTAATAACTATTAATACTTTGAATAATACAGACTTATTTTTAGACATAGAAGGTACATCTACGCAAAATGCTGGTGGTGGTTCAATAGATATAATTATTGAAGGTACAGCAGATTTTGAACGACAGTAATATTATTTACTTTTAAAATTGAAAGCTTTTCTTTGTAGGGAAGCTTTTTTTTACGCTTTCGCGAAAGCGATCATCACAATAGCCAAAATGGCAACTGCAATACCTATATAGTTTTTAGGAATTAATCGTTCCTTAAATAATATGATACCTAATAGAGAGGTGAAAAGAATGGTTCCCACGTGATTAATAGGGTAAACCACGCTACTTTCCATTCCGTTTTTAAGTGTTTTAATAATAAAATAGATAGAAAAATAGTTAGGTATTCCTAAAGCAATTCCTCCCATTATACTGCGCAAATTCAATAATCTTTTTTGAGTTGCTTCATAGATTAAAACGACTATTCCTATAAGAAAAGCCATTGCAAAACACATCGCACTAAAAAGTGGTTCTTCACCATCAGGCACGTGCATCTTTTCGGCATATTTTAACGTAGTATCTATTATACCACTACCTAAGAATAAAACAATTGGAAAAATAAGCAATCGTTTATCTAGTTGTATGCCTTCCTTTGTTTTTACAGATGTCAAGTAAACAGAGACTAGTGCTAGTAATATCCCGACTATTTTCATCCAGCCCATAGACTCATTATAGAGCCATATACCTGCAATAACAGGAATTACCAGTGACATTTTACCAGCCACAGCCGCGACTGAAAGGCCATTTTTTTGACTAGTAAGCGCCATAATATTAAAAATAAATATAAACAGCGCGCCCAGAAATATTGCATAGTACAACCAATTTGCCGTTGTAATTTGCTCTACATTAGGCATCCTGCCATAAGATACAAAACCAGTAATACAAGCTACTATGTAATTAATGATAATAGCGTGTAATGTGTTGATTTTAAATAGTTCAAAGTATTTAAAAATCACATATAGAAAACTAGATGTGGTAATGCTTAAAACGAGCCAAATCATTTTTTTCTATAAATTTTAAGCACGTCGTTTGCTATCATTTTTCTAGAAAGCAACGTATAATCACCACTTAAAACAGGTGCTTTTAAACCTAGATGAAAGAGCACATCAGTTCCCATAAATTGAAACGCTTCATCCCATGAACCTGCATCAATAAAAGATTGAATGGTTGTAGATCCTCCTTCAATAATTACTGACTGAATATTATTTTTATAAAGCTCGTTTACAATTTCTAAGATGTTAGAAGTACTCAATGCAAACTTTAAGGTAGGCGCAATATCATCCATTACTTTATAATTAGATGTGATGCTGTTTCTAGAATCCAGTACTACACGTGTAGGATGATCACCTGACCAGTCGCGACAGGTAAGTGATGGGTTGTCATCGATAACTGTTTTTGCACCTACTAGAATTGCATTTTCTTGCGCTCTCAGTTGATGCGATACTTGTCTAGAATATGGATTAGTAATCCATACCGGTTTCTGCTCGTTCTTAGTATCTGGTGCAACAAAACCATCAGAAGTTTCGGCCCATTTTAAAATGAC
>CAZBCH010000348.1:0-3901 GCA_964490235.1 uncultured Flavobacteriaceae bacterium
ACTCTGGTAACCAGTCTTAAGAGGGATTTTATCGTGGTACTCAAATGGGGCACATTCAATTGTTTCCATTTTTTGAATAGGGAAATATAGAACTACTGCCTTTTTTACCCATTCATTTACTTTCCAGCCATCTTCAGTAGGTTCTGCAACTCGTAGGGTTCCACGATCTAACATATCTACCACTTCTCTAATGGCGGTTTTAGTAACTCTATTTTCAAGCTGAGAACGATCTTCCCATGCGTTTTCTATTACATTTTGTAACTGGTCCATAAGTAGTTTTTTACAAATATAATAGCTAGTAAGTGTAAACGACACTTTGAAGGCCCTAGATTAGCTTATCCTTAACCATTTATTTATTTTTGCAAAATATGGCGCGACTACTGGCAATAGATTACGGTAAAAAAAGGACAGGTATCGCTGTTACAGATCCTATGCAAATTATCGCCTCAGGATTAACAACAGTTGCTACCAGAGATTTAACCACTTTTCTTACTGATTATTTAAATAAAGAAGATGTAGAGACTATTATCTTAGGTGAGCCTAAACAAATGAATTACACAGATAGTGAGTTAGGACCATGGCTCAATAAGTATACGTTGCAATTAAAAGAGCTGTTCCCTAATGTGAAAATTGAAAGGGAAGATGAGAGATTTACTTCAAAAATGGCTCATGCAAGTATGTTGAGTAGTGGTATGAAAAAGAAACAACGACAAAACAAAGCTCTTGTGGATGAGATTGCCGCAACGATCATATTACAAAGTTATATGGACCGAGTTAAAAATGGTTTCAATCATTTGTAAGTGTAATCGATAAATCAAAAAAAGTAATGACTTGGAGTAAAAAAAACACTTCAATTAATTATTACACATTAAAAATTAATCATTTAAAAACATGATTTTACCAATTGTCGCTTACGGCGATCCAGTTTTAAAGAAGAAGGCAAAGGATATCACACCAGATTATCCGCAGTTTAAAGAAACACTTGAGAATATGTGGGAAACCATGTATAACGCAAATGGTCTAGGACTTGCTGCGCCACAAGTAGGGCTTTCTATTCGATTATTTCTTGTAGATACATCACCTTTTGCAGATGATCCTGACTATTCTGAGGAAGAAGCAAAGAAATTAGGCGAATTCAAAAAAGCTTTTATTAACGCCGAAATTTTAGAAGAAAATGGTGATGAATGGGCTTTTAATGAAGGTTGTTTAAGCATTCCTAACGTTACTGAAGATATCTTCCGTAAAGAAGAAATTGTGATACGTTACCTTGATGAAGATTTTAAAGAACATACTGAAACGTATAATGGCATTATCGCTCGCGTTATCCAGCATGAGTACGATCATATAGAAGGAACCTTGTTTACTGATAAAATATCAAGTCTTAAAAAACGACTTTTAAAAGGAAGGTTATCTAACATATCTAAAGGGAAGACAGACGTAAGTTATCGCATGAGGTTTCCAGAAGTAAAAGGGAGAAGAAGGTAAATAGTAGACAACTTTTATAATTATAGATTTTAAAGTAGCTACTAGTGCTATTAAGATTCGGTTTTAAAAAAAAAATCTACGATCGTATAGGTTAATTATATATTAGGTTATTCTATATATTTGTTACCGCTAAAAAAAAGAAAATGAGTTTAGATAAAATATTATCCATAACAGGAAAACCAGGATTGTACCAATTAAAAAACAAAGCCAAGAGTGGTTTTGTAGTAGAATCATTACTTGATAAAAAAACGTCTATCGTTGGTATCAATCATAACGTAAGTGTTTTAAACGACATCTCTATTTATACCTATTCAAAGGAGATGCCCTTAAAAGATGTTTTTAAAAAAATAGCAGAGAAGGAATCTAACGGACCTACCATTAATCATAAAGTTGGAAAAAAAGAATTAGAAGCATACTTTAATGAAGTGTTACCAGAATATGATGAAGAACGTGTTTATGCAAGTGACATTAAAAAAGTAATTCAGTGGTACAATCTTTTAGAGTCCAATGGGCTTTTAGGAGCAATCGATGAAGAAGAATAGATCACCTTTTTTAGTCTTACAAAAATGCCTTTCTTTTTTAAGAAAGGCATTTTTACTTTAAAAGTGTTGATCTTAATTCCGCTTTCGCGAAAGCGGAATCTTAACACATATTTTTCATTTTATGAAGGAATGAAATCAGTGGGAGTGTAGTTACAAATAAATTAGACTCTTAAAGAATAAGTATCTTATAGTAAAATTTTTTACTTCTTAAAAAATGGAATGCGATACATGATGCCATATGAATATCCTGCGCCTATGTTACCTCTATCATAGGTTCTACCAAAACCAGGAGCGTAGAGGTTTGCAAAATTGCTCGGTGCGTTTTCTGTAAGGCGGTGTTTCAATTGAAGATTTGCGGTGATATAAAAATTATTTAGTACTTCTACTTTAATACCTAACTGTATTTCTATCCATACCATATTGAGTCCAGAAAACTCTCGATCAACTACATTAGTGAAAATAGGGAAGTAATTGTTATCTACATTGTAGTCATATCTATTTAAAGTTTGAGAGAAATTTGCAAATCCTAATCTTGCGCCACCGTAAATCATGTTATCCATGTCTAACCAGTTCTGGTAAAAATTATAATCTACACCAGCCTTTAAAAACTGACCAGTACTTTCATAATCTACACTTTCACTAGTACGATCTAAGGATTCATTACCTAATTCTCCTGCTATGTATAAACGATCTGTTAGTCTATAATCTGCCAAAATTTGAAAACCATTATATTCAGGATCGACGCTGGTTCTTATTAAACTAGCAAGATCTATTCCTGCTCTTAATCCATACGATTTTTTATAGGTAATGCTATCTGTAGTTATCTGGTTCTCACTTTGAGCAAAACATAAAGCTGAAAAAAATACAAGAAGTATGCTAGTGAAGTATCTGTACATGAATGTCTGTATTATTAGTTACGTTATCTTCTAAAATCAATACTCTATCGATCCAGTTTGTTCCTGTTGTCTCTGGTGTCTGGATCGCAATAAGATTATTGTAGATAACTCTAAAACCACAAGCCCTACTTATATATTCTTCATTTAATGTATAATTAAAGTTGATATTATCTAAATTTGAGACGTTTTCTTCAGTTAAAATTAGATTATAACTAGTCGTACTGCTGTTTGTTCTTAAAGGAACTGAAATCGTTGATACATTTGTAAGAACTAGAGCATCGTCACTATTTAATGGTGCAAAATCTGTACTACCTATTTCTTGTACTTGTATACGTTCTACTACTTTATCTTCTAACGGATTGAGTGCATCTTTAAATTCTATGATTAATCTAGGAGTCACTGCTTGTTCTGGTGTACATAGATCATCTTTTTCACAACTGCCTGATGACAATACAATGAATAAAAGCAAAACTATTTTAAGCAAATTTTTCATATTCTAATAGTTCTCACTGTTTGAATTATTCTTGCCAATTTGTATTAAATCGTTTAAAACTTCAGCAGTTTTTTTATAGCTAGGCCTGTGAATGTAATCAGATAGTACCTGATTGCCCTGCTGGTCTATAATGGTATAGGTAGGAAAACCTTCTAAATTAATTTGGTCTTGTACAATTTCACCTTCTTTCTCATCAAGGAAGTAGTGTTTTCCTTTGATCTGATATTGAGAAATAGATGGTAAATATGCTTTTCTATCACTCGCGTGGCATAGGTACACAAACTCAACATCATCACTAAATTTTTCATGCAAGGCTGGTGATGCCTCTTTAAACTCTGCTTTGCAAGGGCTACACCAGGTTGCCCAATTATCTATGTAGATTACTTTCCCGTTTGCATTTGCGATGATTTCTTCTATATACTTTGAAGGGTCAGTAGATTGAAAAGAAAGCAGCTTTGTTTCTTTAGGTAACTCTGGATTATCTA
>CAZBCH010000349.1:0-3304 GCA_964490235.1 uncultured Flavobacteriaceae bacterium
TGACAAAAATTAGCGTTCTTTTAGATGTTTAATATAAACCCTGCTTTAATCTCTTTGCGAAGCCTTCAAATTCAAATTCGACTTCGACTTCGAGTTCAGATTCAACTTCAGGTTCTCTAGTTATTAGGAATTTGCTTGATATCTATAGGTCCATTAGGACTTACCACATACACTTTAGGATCAGGAGTTTTTACTGGAGCAGGTTTTGGTTCTGGTTTTTTCTCAACTGGTTTCAAATTGTATTGCAATGAAAGATCCATTCCTAACTGGATGACAGGCTTTGTTATTGCAGCATTTACCACAATATCATAACCATCATAAGGTATGGGATCATAATAGTAAGAAACAGGTTTTCTTACCGTTGTTACCGACTTTTTATCTTTAAGAGTTTCCATACTTATGTTTTCTGCAGCGAGATAGCTTTTGTAGAAATCTTTAGGTGTGTGATAATATTTTTTATCGGCCATCATGACGTTGTAGTCTTCCATTTTAAATCCTAGTTTCTCGTAGTAGGCTTTCTTTTTGGTGACCTCTGCAAGTAGTTTGTCTTGAAGATCTTGATAAATGGCCTCTAGGTTTTTTACGTAGTAATCTACTTTAACCAGGTTATATATTTCGGCTTTACCACAAGCGGTAAGGATTTTTTGAAAATCACTATCTTTCTTATAACTAATCAATAGGTTTTGTTGCAATTCAAAACCTACAGGAACTTCGGTATATGTTTTAGAGAATAGTTTTTTGGTAACTTCTATTTCATATTGCGGCACAAAAGAAATCATGTCTAAAGAGAATTGTCCTTGAAAACCGTTGCTTTTTAAATCTTGTTTTACAATTTCGATTTTCTCATTCATCAGTTTTGTAGTTTCCTCAGCAGTTTTACCTACTTGAACGATATTGAAAACTGCTGTGTAATCTGTAGCGTCCACATTATATAAAGATCTCAACTTTATTTGTAGCACATTGCTGGGTTGTAGGTTTATAAATTGTTGTGCATACTGTTTTCCATAAGCTGCGCCATTTCCCATACTGGTCGCAATGTTTGCTCTTGAGATTTCCATATCAGCAACCTGGTTATTAAAATTTCCCATGTGTTGTGCGCTCATTATCATGGTGCTACATATAAGAATCGATGTGATGATCTTTTTCATTTTTCTTGATTTTGATCCAAATCTATCTGGAATAAAACCGTATTAATAGTTGAAATGAGTGAAACCCAATTTTGAATGAGTGAAAGATGTAGGTTGGTGAGTCCGCTTTCGCGAAAGCGATAAAAACACCATCTTAATTGCCTGAAACAAGCTGTTTACAAAGAGTCATATATTTTTTAATGACTAAGTTTACATCGAAATGAAACATTTATTCTTATATATTCTCCTGCTGTTTTGTGTGCAAATTAATTTTGCTCAAAACGTTTCTAACCAGAAGTCTCGTGCTTCAAATACCAGTATGGTATTAGAAGGTCGCGTGCTTACAGAAAATGGTAGACCTATTTCTGGAGTAAACATAGAGGGCGCCATGGGTAGATATGCCACTACTGATGCCTTTGGTAAATTCAGTTTACCAGCAAATATGGGCGAAGAAATCGTAGTACGAGGGCTCAATTTTGAAACAGTATATTATCGCATTAGAAGTAATGACGATATTGAAATACGTGTTCAAAATCAAGAAAAAGATTCTAAAGAATTAAGTACTTTAAGTTATCAAGTAGCAATGGATAGCGCTCAAAAGTACATGAGAAAAGACGCAAAAAAAACTGCTGATTTCCTTATCGCAGCGCTTTCTAATAATCCCAAATCATTAACTAAAACTCAAGAGAGCGCAGCTTATGAACAGTTAGGTGATTTATATCTATTTAACAAACAATATGATCTGGCCATATCTAATTATAATCAAGCATCACAGCTTGTTTTTAAAGCAGCGCTTATTGTGAAAAAAGCAGATGCTTTAAGATTAAATGGTAATTATCAAGAAGCGATCGCTGCATATAAAAGTCTGGACGCACCTTCTACTAAAAAGTCAAATTCATCAGGTAATAACAGTACTATTGACTTAAATATTAGGCGATGGACTGGTTTAGGAGATGCTTATGCAAAGACAAATGAAAGCGATCTTGCACTAGAAACTTATAAAAAGGCGCTGCAACTTGCCCAAAAAGAGAAGCGCACACAAAAAGCGACTACAATTAATTCTAAAATCGCTAATCTCCTAAATGATCTCGGTAGAGAAGATGACGCTGAGGTGTATTACGATAATGCAATTATAGAAGCAAAAAAGGAAGGTCCTATAGTCAATGCGCTAGTACAATCGCAAACAGCAGATTTTTATAATAGCAACGCTAGATTTGATGAAGAAATTGCTTTACGTAAAAGCAATATCAAGCTACTAGATAGTATAAATTCTAAGGATAAAAAAAATAAGAATACTACGTTTAAGTCGTTAGGATCTAAAGGATTTGTGGATCCTGTTAATGATGATATGAAATCCACTTCAGAGCATGTAGTTAATGATCTTGAAGAGGAAAGCTTTCTAGAAGATGTTGTAGTCGTAGCTCCAGCTATAGAACCAGTCGGTAATGTTGCAATCGACGGTCTTTCTAAACAAAAAGAACAGCTTAAAATTGCCGAAGCTTTTAAAGCTCAAAACAAAATAAGTGATGCTATTACTTATTATGAATCTAGTCTAGAAGAAGCTACTATTAACAATGATCTTGAAGTAAAAAAAGACGCTGCAAAAAGCCTTTATGAGCTCAATAAAAAAGCTGGGAATACTAAAAAAGCATTGGACTATAATGATTTATACATCAATACAGTAGATGCGCTTTATTTAGAAAAAGAAAATGAATTAGAAGCTACAACAAGAAGAGCAAAAGAACTTGTTGCAAAGCAAACTAGAATTTTAACTTTAGAAAAAGATCGTGAGCTTACAGAAAATAAGCTGGCATTAGTGAACACAGAGCGTGAACTTACACAAGAAATGAACCAGCGACAGCGCTGGATCATTTATTCACTAGTAGCGCTTAGTTTGCTGCTTCTTACACTTGCTTACTTTATGTATCGCAATAACAAACAGCAAAAGATCAATAACCATTTACTAGCCTTAAAATCATTACGCAGTCAGATGAATCCGCATTTTATATTTAATGCACTTAACTCTGTAAATAACTATATCGCTCAAAATGATGAACGTGCTGCAAACAAATACCTTGCTGATTTCTCAAAACTCATGCGCAGTGTTCTAGAGAATAGTGAGCTAGATTTTATTCCGTTAGAAAAAGAAATTGATCTGTTAGGATTGTATTTAAAAC
>CAZBCH010000350.1:0-5438 GCA_964490235.1 uncultured Flavobacteriaceae bacterium
TCGGCACTCATAACTGCCATAAGCTCTTGAGGAACTTTTACAGTCGCATCATAAGTAATACGTATTTGCGGACTGTCCTGAATAGCAATCCAGGTACGTGTCAGTATCGCTTGTCCTTGTGTGAATAGAAAAGGATTTGTCTTGTCTGCCGTTTGTTGAGCAGTGAGCCATTGTAAGGCTTCTGTTTTTGCCGTGGTAGAGTAGGTGATGGCTATTTGCTTAGTGTCTTCTTTAATTTGAATAGTCAAAGGTTGCCCTAATGATTCATCAAATTCACCCAACTTGAATTCCGTTCTTTTACCATTTTGAGTAACTCGTTCAATTTTTAAGAATTTGCTGTCTAGAATAATTGTTTTTGAGCCATTATTCTTAATATCATAAGTTGCTGTACCACTAATTACTTGCGTGTCAAAATCTACATTGATATCTAAATCTAGATGAGTGATTACGGCATCATTAGGTTGTGAGTAGGAGTGTGGTTCTTCGGTGTAGGGTTTAGAAGCTATTTCAGATTCAGTTTGTTTTTTTTCTTGGCAACTTGTTAAGATGATGACTATCGCTAGAAAAAGGAAAGCACTTTTGTTCATGTGTGAGATTTTGATGGTATTAAGATATGAAAATGGCATAGGAATGATTTATTGTTACTGTTTTTTATAGATAAAAGAAACTGTGATTTTATTTTATATTTGCGATTAAGAATCAGGTGTAACTATTTTTAATAACTTATAAAAAGAAATTACATGAAAATACGTCAAGTAATACAAGTTCTTCAGGTAATATACTTCACTTTTGGTATAGTATATTTTACTTTGTTAATTATTAATAATATATAATTACAGCAGGAAGTTGGGAGCAAAGTTTGAAAGCTCCCCAACTGCACGATTGTCGTGCTTGTCACTTGATTCTTTAAAGCATCAACTAGAAATAGTTGATGCTTTTTTATTTTTGTAAATAATCTCAGATTTATTATTTGCTTTACGATGCTTAAAGTTTAAAGGATTCCAATCTTTTATATTAGGACGTCTAACATTGTCGCTTAAAAAAAGTATTTCCTTTCCTTCTCTTATTTGATAAGCAGTATGCTTGAAGGAGAATTCTTTTTTATAACATTCGGAATATAATTTTTGTATTTCTGGTACATTATCGTAAGATACTATCCATCTAATTCCATTAATCGCCTTTATTTTCTCACTTACTTTTTTATGATTAGAATTCTCGTAATGATTCATATAAAGTGAATTCGCCTTCAAATAGTATGGTGGGTCAAAATAAAACACAGTATTTTCTTTTTGTTTATTTCTTTGAATTCTGCTAATTAATTTCACTGCATCTAGGTTATATAGCTTTATTTGTTTCTTCCTTCTTGAAATATTTTTGATTCTATTGATTAAATCAACTTTATTAAATCTGCAATCCATTAAGTAATTACCATCTTGATTTATACCACCGATAATTCCAGCATTTATAATTCCTGATCTGTTGGTTCTATTTAGATAAAATGTTGAAAATCCTAGTGTTAATAAATCTGCTTGTTCTTTATGTTTTTGGATTGCACGTTGTTTCTTCCACTCATTAACGGTTAATTCAGCACCACTGATTAAATTACAAAGTTCTTCTGTATTATTTAAAACCGAATACCAAAAAGCATAGATTGAACGATCTTTATCATTAATACTGATTTTCTTTACAAAACCTTCTAAAAGCAAAAATATAGCTACGGCTGCGCCACCGCAATATGGTTCAACATAATGTCCATGTACTTCATTGTCAATACAAATTTTGGCTATAAATGCAGACAGTTTATTTTTACCACCGGGATATCTTAATGGCGAGTAATTCATTAGTTTTTATCATTTAAATCTTCCCAAAGTAATTCAAAGAATGGTTGTAATAAGTCCCATTTTGTTTTTAATTCTCTTGAGCTCGGTTGTACTGTTTTGGAGTGCACATATTCATGAAACCTATCAATAGATAGAAATGATTTTTCGTTTTTTGCTGATCCTACTTTTCTAATTTCGTTAAACACTTTGGGATTATAACCTTTATCCTGCAGCGAATTAATGACCCAAGGTATTTTCTGTTTTAAAGTATCATCTTTTTTGAATATGCGCATATTTTTTTCAGCATATTCATCTAAAGAGATTTCTAAGAATACTCTAAACAAAACTCCAACTGCATTTGGAACGGAAGATTTGGAATCATTTAATATCAAATCATCTCGTAATTCTCTATATATTGAATTTATTTTGTTTTGATTGATTGTTATTCTGCAACTTTTAGGGATGAGATAATTTCTAGATGTAGACTTAGGATTAATTTTTATTTTTCTTTTTGCAGAAACGTTGGCAATTTGTTCTCCAAATAGATTGTTTTTAGTTTTACCTTGAATAACATTTAAAACTTGTTTGCTATCATCTGTTTTAATAGATTTCAAATATTCTTCCTTATCAGCATTCTTATTTAATGATCTAGAGTCAATTTTTTTACTCTTATCAAGAGTATGTTTTTGCAATACATTTAAAATAATTACTTTAAGTTTTTCAGGGAAATCATTGTCCTCGTATTCTAATGTTTCACCATTTTTTAAATTAAAGCCAAATAAATCATATGCAGGTGAACTGTCAATAATTCTGAAAAGTGTTGTCACAAAACCTTTCCCAAGAACTTGTTCTTTCATTTCTTCGGGAATATCTAATTCTTTAATAATTTCGGAAATTCCAATTCTAAAGAGCTCTTTTTGTGAAGCACGGCCTCTTCTTACTTTGAAATTATCTCTTTCAGTTTGACCCCAACTAATTTCATTATTTCCATTATTGTGTTTTCTATCTACATAACGTAAGGCTTGTTCAATATCATTTGTAACCAAACACTCCAATTCAAAATTGGAATTAATTTGATTACTCTTAATTTTATGAAAGAATTCCGAAGTGTTTTTTGAATTAGTAAGTTCAGGATTGGATAATAATTTATAACATGTTAATCTTCTATTACCTTCAATTACAACATTTTTGTCGTTTATATTTAGAACTATAAGTTTTTCAAGTTGAGGCAAATCAATATCAGCAATAATTGACTTACCGAGTTCTTTTATTTTGAAGTCCTTTTTGGAAACAAAAAAATCTACTAACTCATTTTCTTTTTTATTAAAATATTTGTCAGGAAAACGTGCGTTTTCATCCCATAATAATAGCTCTTTTATTCTAAATTTTTTTAAGGTAAAACTATTTTCCATTCTATATGTTTTTAATAACTAACTCAAACCTAACTCTTTTCCTACATTATCACAACCCTAACAATTCTCCAGCCGCGTCAAAAGGACTTTTCTTTTTACTCAATACTTCTTGTTCTAGTACAGCGAGTTTTGCAATCACTTCTGGACGGTTATAGAAATTGGTTTTAATGGCGTCTTCTATGGTCTGATGGAACCAGTACAATTCTTGTGCATTGCGTTTATTGGTGAAGCTATTATTTGCTTTTGCATGCGATTGGTAGTTGTCAATTTCTTCTATGACTTCTGTGATCCCTATATTGTTTAATCCGCTACAAGTCAGTACTTGTGTAGGCCAGCCGTGATCTTTTTGTGGCATGAGGTGTACGGCGTTTTTGAACTCGCGTCTAGCATGTTTTGCGGCGGTTTGATTCTCACCATCGGCTTTGTTGATGATGATGGCATCAGCCATTTCCATGATGCCACGTTTGATGCCTTGTAGATCGTCGCCAGCGCCTGCGAGTTTAAGTAGTAAGAAAAAGTCGGTCATGGAATGTACTGCTGTCTCACTTTGTCCTACACCTACGGTTTCTACAATGATAAAATCATATCCTGCGGCCTCACATAAAATAATCGCCTCGCGTGTTTTGCGTGCCACGCCGCCTAATGTTGTTCCTGCTGGGCTAGGTCTTATGAAAGCACGATCACTTTTGACCAATTCTTCCATGCGTGTTTTGTCACCCAAAATACTGCCTCGTGAAATGTTGCTGGATGGATCTATGGCGAGTACGGCGACTTTTTTGCCGCGTTCTATAAGCTGTCTTCCCAGCGATTCTATAAAGGTTGATTTCCCTACGCCTGGCACGCCGGTTATTCCTAATCTAAAGGATTTTCCAGATTCTGGTAAAGCTTGTTTTATTATTGCTTTCGCGAAAGCGGAATCACCACCAGCTGTACTTTCTACTAAAGTAATTGCACGACTTAACGCACTTACTAGACCAGATTTCAACTCGCTAAAAAGTTGATCTACATTTACAGCTTCTTTCTTACGCTTTAAATTAGGATTGATATGTGAGTTGGTCGCCAATTAAGTCGTCGGATTTTTTTTCATACCGATTCTACCACCTAACCATGCCATAGGAATATATGCAACCAAAATATCCAGGGCGGTAAACCAAGTAGGACCTGGTAACATGTAGTTCACAGCGATGCCGCCTAGTAAAAATAATGCACCTACTATAAATGCCATTTTCATATGATTTGTAACGGCTACTTTTGCGGCGATCAATGCACCAACTAGCGTCCCAACAGCATGCGCTAAAAATGGAAATAGAAAGTACTTTGCTTCTAATTCTGGCATCACGCTCGCATAAGCATCTAGATCATTGATATCGATTCCTGAAACGGGAAAAACACTATGACCAGTGTTGATTAATAACATATTCACTACACTTCCTGCGATCCAGCCGGCAACAACAGCGATAATATTTCTAACGATAGGGTTCATGTTGATTGGGTTTAGGATTTAAAAATACTAATAATAGTTGTTACTACAGCCAAACCTCACAGGTTTCCAAAACCTGTGAGGATGGATTTTAATTTGAATAATTTCTACAACGCAAAACCCCAAAGGATTTTAAGACCTTTGGGGTTTGCTCGTTTTTCATAGGTAGATTAACGTAAGCTTTATTTAACAATCCATTTCTTTACAAGGATCATGTCCCCAATTTTTAAGACTGTATCTCCAGTCGCTTTCTTTGATATCACTTTTAGGCTTTTGAGCACTATGTCTATGCACATAACCTATCACTTCGTTCATGTGATCATAGTTAGTGTCAGTAAGCTCGTCTTTCTTTTTTCTTTTAATTTTAATGATTTTACGACCAGATTTATGTCCTATCGACTCGCCATCGCCACTGTCTTTTCCCACGCTTTTTGATTTATCGGTATCGAGCCAGTCTTCCAGCTCGCTAGGTGTCATATTAACTACATTATAAAATTCGTCGTAAGTTTCATCTTTAGTTCTATCGCTCATAATTTTTTCTTTGAAGATAGAATCTTTTTAAAGTTACCATTGTTAAGGACTTTTGAAATGAGATAATTTTAACGTGCAGGTACAACGCCAAACTTCAAAAGTATTTACAACTTGTGAGGTTGGTTCGGATTTATTCAAAACAAAAAAGCCTCACTTTACAGTAAGGCATTTTTGATGTTTTCGCTTTCGCGAAAG
>CAZBCH010000351.1:0-4989 GCA_964490235.1 uncultured Flavobacteriaceae bacterium
TACTTGTTTTAATTTTCAGACAGATCAAGTTTGGTTCAAGGTAGAAATAGAAACTACTGGTACCTTTAGTTTTGTGCTAACACCAGACACTCCACAAGCCGATTATGATTTTGCAGTTTTTGGACCTGTTACAGATTGTAATAATTTAGGAGCCGCAATACGTTGTTCTAGTACTAATCCTGATGCTGCTGGGGTAACGGGCGATACTGGCTTAAACGATACTGAAGTGGATACTCAAGAAGGTCCAGGACCGCTGGGAAACGGTTTTCTACAAGAGCTGGCTGTAAATGCAGGAGAAACCTACTACGTAATTGTAGGACTCGCTATAGGTCAAGGTGGTTTTTCTCTTTCTACTAGCGGTAGTGCAGACCTGCCACCAGCACCTACAGCAAATCCTGTAGATGATCTAGATGTTTGTGATGATTTAGGCGCACAAGATGGTTTTAGAGAATTTGATTTTACACCTCTGGATGCAGATATTCTTCAAGGTCAAACGAATACAACCGTAACTTATCACGAGTCACTTAATGATGCTAACATAGGAATTAACGCTCTTACTTTTCCTTATACTAACATTTCAAATCCGCAAGAGATTTTTGTTAGAGTGATAAGAAATGATTCTGAATGTACAGACTTTACAGAGTTCATGATTGAAGTAGATGATACTAATGTGATAACAACCGCAGATCCTATAATTATATGTAGTGATAATACAACAGAGTCTTTTGATTTTAATAGTGTTATTGACACCATAGTTCCTAATGCTGCAAATCTTAATATTACATATCATTTAACTGAAACTGATGCAGAAGATGATTTGAATGCGCAAGGGTCTGTTTTTACTGCAACGCTTACAGAAGAAACCTATTTTATAAAAGTAATCGACCCTACAGGATTATCGTGTGAATTTGTAGTAAGCGTTCCGCTTTTTGTTGCAAATCCACCGGTAATAGCTACACCTCAAGATTTGTTTTTATGCGATGATGATTTTGACGGTTTTTTAAATGTGAATTTGAGCAACCAAAATTCTGATATTTTAAATGGTCTAGATCCAGCCCTACATCAAGTACGTTTTTACTCTAGTGCCACAGATCGTACAAACGATCAAAATGCCTTAGGAAACACATTTACAAACACTCAAAATCCACAACAGATTTTTGTGAGAGTTACGGAAACGAGAACTTCATGTTTTAGTGATGTGGAGTTTAATGTGACTATAAATCCTAAGCCAGTCCTTGCTCCACAAGAAAATATTACAGTTTGTGTAGACGCAGCAAGCCCTACTACGATTAGCGTAGAATCAGGCTTTGACTTTTATGATTGGAGTACTGGTGAGAGTGGAGCAAACCTAAATTCTATTAATATAAATCAGCCTGGAAATTATACCATTACGGTAACAAATAATTTTGGGTGTGAAAGTATGTTGACGATTACGGCCTTGCCATCAGATGTTGCTGTATTAGATGATATTATTACCCAAGATTTTAGAAATGGTGACAATACGGCTCAATTTATAGTTTCAGGACCTGGAGATTATGAATTTGCAGTTGATAATGGACCTTATCAAGATTCTAATTTTTTCAACGGACTTTACAAAGGTTTCCATACCGTGCGCATACGAGATAAGAATGGCTGCGGTGTATTGACTCAACAATTTTCAGTGTTAGATTTCCAGCGGTTTTTTACACCTAATGGAGATGGTTTTAACGATTACTGGACGCTAGATGGTCTAAGCGTATTTCCTACTGCGGTAATCTATATTTATAACCGTTATGGTAAATTGCTTTACCAGATGTCGCCAGAAGGGCCAGGCTGGGATGGCACCTATCTCAATAACCCATTGCCTTCAAGTTCCTACTGGTTTACTTTACAAATACCTAATAAACCTCTTGTAAAAGGTTATTTTGCTCTGAAAAGATAGTTGTATTATTTCGCTTTCGCGAAAGCGTAATTCACCGTTACAAGCATATTTCAGCAGATATCTTATTGTCAAATACAATAATTATGAACAAAATCGTTTCTACATATTCATAAGGATAAACAGTAGCTTACTTACTATGCTTGCATAGTTTTAATCTTAAAAAGTTGTATTTTATCGATATTAATCGAATAATAACGAGCTTTTTTAGTAGTAATTGAAATACGTATATATTTTTACAAAAAAAATCATGAGCATAAAAAGTATCATCCCTGCATTACTTTTCTTCTTATTATTTACTACGCTACAAGCTCAAGTAGGAATAGGAACAGATAGTCCACAGGCAGCATTAGATATAAGTTCTTCAGATGGTGGATTGTTATTGCCTAGAGTAGATTTACAATCAAGTACTGATAATTCAACTGTTACTAACCCAAATGGGTCTGCATTAGTAAATGGTACAATGGTTTGGAATACGGCAGTAACTGGAATCAAGCCAGCTGGTTTCTACTACTGGATGAATGGTGAGTGGAATCAGGTGATAAGCGCTACACAAAAGACAGTTCACTTCGGGAAAATGATTATTGATGCATCAGGCTCAAAGTCCATTACTGGATTAGGTTTTAAGCCTAGTTCTATTGAATTTACTGCTATAAATCGTGTGCAGCAATACAATGATGGAGCGTATAGATCTGCAAATAACAATTCAAATGATATAAGAATGGCTGGTGGTCAAATGCTGGGTTTTGCAACCAACTATAACAATATTAAAGAACAACAAGTAATTTCATATGGCGTAAGTGGTTCAAGTATCAATAATATAGGAACTTACTCTTCAAATAGCCATTGTATTGCAGCGTTTTTTGTGAACAACAATGGTGAGGCTATTCATGATAATGGTAGTGCTAGCGGTGGAACAGATGCTCAAGATGGATTGATTAGAGCATCACTTACCACGTTTGATTCTGATGGTTTTACTATAAATGTAGATAAGTTTGTAGCAGGAGCTACTACAAGTGATCGTACTAATCAAATAGTAGTTATTTATAAAGCTTACAGATAATACTAGATTCTAACGGTCCACGAGTATTATTTGATGGTTTTAACAGTAGTCGTGGTTGCTGTATAGTATTTGTTGAGGTATTATTTTGTTAATTTAATATGTGTAGTCGTAGTTTAGCAAAAAAAAAGCGATGCGTGTATTAAAGTGTTTGGTTGTATTTTGTTGTGTTTTTCAGTTTTCATTTGCGCAGCAATTTCCAATAGATTTTGAAAACAATCAATATTCATTTACTGGTTTTTCAGGTTCATCATTTTCTTTTCGTTCAGACCCTACAGGTGGTTCTGGTATCGCAGGTCAGTTTTTTAATGATGGTAGTTCACCATCTCAAGGGTTTTTTATTGATGTTTCTACGGCAGTAGATTTAAGTGCAGATCAAAATGTAACTTTAAGATTTTATGCCTTTGATCCTAATGTGCATAATATCTTATTGAAATTTGAGAATGGTACTGGACCTGATGTAGAAGTTTTGCAACAAATTCCAGCCGGTGCAAATGTATGGAAAGATGTAACTTTTGATTTTAATAACGCTACGGCAAGTGGTTCTGGAACTAGCATTTCGGCAACAGGTCAGTACGACCGAGTTGTGGTTTTTATAGACTTTGGTAATGCAACTTCTGGTACATACGTGATTGATGACATTAATAATAGTGCGGTAGCCACACCTTTTAATCCTATTGATATAGTATATACTGATCTGGTATGGTCTGATGAATTTGATACAGCCGGAAGTAATAATCCAGTAGATCCTAGAAAATGGCATCATCAAACACAATTGCCTGCTGGTGGAAGCTGGTTTAACAATGAAGTGCAGCATTATACTGATAGAACAGATAATTCTTATGTAGAGAATGGTTTTCTTAATATCGTCGCTAAACGTGAAAACTTTACAGATCAAGGTCAAACCAAACAATTTACCAGCGCTAGATTGAACTCTAAATTTGCTTTTACGTACGGTAGAGTAGATGTACGGGCAAAATTACCTTTTGGTAATGGAACTTGGCCTGCCATATGGACCTTAGGTAAAAATATAAATGAAGATGGTGGTTATTGGGATGCCACTCATGGAACGACTAATTGGCCGTTATGTGGAGAAATAGATATTATGGAGCACGGTTTAGGTGCTGTTAATCACGTTTCAGCTGCATTGCATACTAATTGTGCAGGTTGCTCTGGTAATACGAGAAACTTTAGATCTACAACACTAACTGATGTGGCAAATAATTTTCATGTGTATTCTATGAATTGGTCGCCACAGCAAATTACTTTTTTAATTGATGATGTACCATTTTACACTTATAACCCAACCGTTAAAGATGTTAATACGTATCCATTCTTTGAGGATCAATACCTTTTACTAAACGTTGCAATGGGAGGATTTGCAGGTACCATCGATCCTAGTTTTTCACAAAGTGCGATGGTCATTGATTATGTGCGCGTATATCAAAATACATTAAGCACAGGTCAATCAACTTTAAATGACTTAAAAGTATATCCTAATCCTGTTACAGAGCGACTTCAAATAGATGCTTCTCAAGCTATAGATAAACTAGTATTATACAATATAATAGGGCAGCCTATTCTACAAAAGACAGAAGACTGTCAAACTCTAGATATTTCTATGTTTGAAAACGGAGTTTACATTTTAAAAGTTTTTATAGGATCTTCTACCATATCAGAAAAAATCATTGTTGCACATTAATATTACTGTCTTTGCACATTTTATGGTGTTTTAATCATAAATCATATTATTTGATACTAAAGGCTTTTGTAAATGGATAGAGAAGTATTCTCATTTTAAGAAGGTAATTTTCTTATCTTGTGCGATAATACAAATCACAACCCCACTAACCATTGGATTACAATAAAAAATCTGCAAAGTATTACAATAACGTTAGGAAAGAAATGCTTGCTTATCTTCCTGCTGCGCCTAAAACGATCATAGATATAGGCTGTGGCGCAGGAGCTTTTGCTGAAGTTTTGAAAAATAAAACGGATGCAGAGACTTGGG
>CAZBCH010000352.1:0-12839 GCA_964490235.1 uncultured Flavobacteriaceae bacterium
ATCTACCTTATCAATGGTAGATTTTACAGCTCCACAAGCGGTATGTCCCATAACTATAACAACCTTAGAACCTGCAACAGCAGTGGCAAATTCCATTGAGCCTACCATATCTTCATTCTCTATATTACCTGCTACGCGAGCAACAAATATGTCACCTATACCCAAATCAAAAACGTCTTCTACAGGTACACGACTATCCACACAAGATAAGACGATGGCTTTAGGATACTGACCCAGCATTGCTTCTACACGTTGTGCAGAATGATCTCTTCTTGTAAGATTGTTATTTACAAAATTCTCATTCCCTTTTTTAAGTCTTCCTATAATTTCAGCTGGTGACATGTCTGCTTGATCTTCGGCAGTTAGAATGCTTTTTACTGGTTTTTCTAATTCTTGAACAGCAATAGCAGGAGTCTCTTGTGTTGATACTTCTTTTTCTGTGTTTTCATTACAAGCGACTAATCCAGTAATAAGTAATGCAATTGTAATTAATTGAAAGGTTTTTTTCATTTTTCTAGTTTTTATTTTTTTTTAAAATGTATGATGTAAACTGAATTGAATCTGGCCTTTGCCCCAGTTTACTGTTTTTTGATTCATCCAGCCTAATTGTAATCGTAATTTGTTTGATAATGCATATCCAGCACCTAAATAAGTTCTATTCCTGTCAAAAAGCTCTACCGTTCTATTGTCTCCTATATCTGTTTGACCATTGATAAAAATCTCATTGTATAAGGCAACATAAATAGCATTTTTAGATAAGTTTTTTTGGTTAATAGGAACATTTAGAAAAAGATTGTATCTATATCTTGTTCTAAAATCTTGATTCTCTACAAATCTCTGTTCATATCTAAATCTATGAGTTATGTATAAGCGTTCACCAATCTTTTGAGGTAGTAAAGCTTCTTGATAAATTCGGTTTTCAACACTTGTATCTCGTGAATCGCCAAATTCTCCTGTGGTAATATGAGCATATCCTCCAGTAAGTGTGATATTAGAATTCTTTGGACTGTAAGTAAAACCAGATCTTAATAAAAGTTGCTCCATGTCACCTAGACCTTGCCAATCTCGATATTGAAAATCACCTTGAATACCCCAATTTGAGTTTTCAAACTTCGTATTGTAGAAGTACATATACCACGCTCCAGTTTCAGAACTTTCAACTTGTGCAAAACCACATGTGCTGGTAATAATAAAAGTAAATAGAATTAATTTTTTCAATTTGAATTCATTTAAAATTTGCTGGAACAAATATATAGTAATACTAACTTTACTAATAGTATTACTATCATAAATAAATGTTATAGTTTCAACTACTCAATCATGGTGTTTTAAGTAATTGAAATACATATATTTAAGTGTAATCTATTTCTAGAAATAAAAATTGGAATAAAAGAAAAGTAAAGGCAATAGTAATATTGATATCGCTTTCGCGAAAGCGGAACCAACATAAAAGCTAATTGTCAAAAGATTGAAGCTAAAAAAAGAGAATGTATCTTAAGTAGGATGAAGTAGCTCTATTAAGATGTATGCATTTAATTGATATATAATAATTTAGGTAAATCCTACAGTAAAAACTCTGTAAACGGAACAGACTACGCGGCTTTGTACCTAAATATACTTTATAAATATTGAATCTGCCAATAGATATTGAAGAAGGCTATTTTACTCAGCTTGGGATAGATCGTTATTATCTTCGTCTATAATTTCACAAATACATCTAAATCCAGTTTTCAATTCATCTTGTTCGTAGTATTCAAGTTTACGGTCCAGTAAAGAGTTGTAGATGCCATCTTTAGCAATTTCTTTGATTTCCATTATGGTCATTTGATCTTTATCGTCTTGCATTCTTCTGAATAAACCAAAATCACCAGTGTAGGCATAGATTTGATCTTGATATTTAGTTAGTTTAAATTCTCTTTCTAGTTTATTTTGAGCAGCTATAATTTCTTTAATAGTAGGTAATCTATATTTTACTTTATAAGGAAATCTGGCGCGTTGCGATTTATTTTTACTTTTAATAGCATATACAGAATTAGCAAGGTCGGTTCTCCAAAGACAGTATAATTCTGCTTGTGACTTTGTGATGTCCACCACAGGATGCCATTGAAAAAAAGGACTGCTAGAATAATTTCCCATACTCAATTTTTGAGTAATCATTTTGCGTGGGTCCTGATGAGAAACCTCCATTAATAGCCTTGTGTTTCCTGTCCATGGAATAAAAACACTGTCTTTATCAAGATCGTACCTAGGAAATGATTTAAGTTTTTCATGTTTTTCAAGTGACCAGTAATTTTCTACATTACTTAAAAATTCCTTGTACATTAAGTTGGTAACAGGCACACGATCGATATACAAATTATCTGTAAGCTTTATAGTTCCTGGTGGAGTTGCAGGATCTTCTTGATAAGGGTCATTTGCATCTATAGAGTTGAATAATCCACAACTTGTTGTAAATGATAAAATAAGAATTATTACAATCGAGTACTTTGTAATTTTGGTCATGATGGTAGTATGTTAAAAACTAAAGGCAAAAAAAACAATCAAAAGTAAATAATTAACAATTGTAATCTTCATTTTTGTACAAAATAGTTGAACAGTAAATATATACCGATGAAGTTTTTTATAGATACAGCAAATTTAGATCAAATTGCCGAAGCTCAAGACATGGGAATCCTTGATGGAGTTACCACAAATCCTTCACTTATGGCAAAAGAAGGAATTACAGGGCAGGATAATATTATTAATCACTACAAAAAGATTTGTGATCTTGTAGACGGTGATGTAAGTGCCGAAGTTATATCTACAGATTTTGCTGGTATGGTAAAGGAAGGTGAGGCGCTTGCTGCTTTAAATAAACAAATTGTAGTTAAGTTACCCATGATTAAGGATGGTGTAAAAGCCTGTAAATACTTCACAGATAAAGGGATTAAAACTAATGTGACTCTAGTCTTCAGTCCAGGTCAAGCACTTCTTGCTGCAAAAGCAGGTGCCACCTATGTTTCTCCTTTTATAGGTAGACTTGATGACATCAGTACCGATGGACTTAATCTCATTGCAGAAATTAGAATGATTTATGATAATTACGGTTTTGAGACAGAAATTTTGGCAGCTTCGGTAAGACATACTATGCATGTTATAGATTGTGCAAAATTAGGTGCAGATGTAATGACTGGTCCACTTTCTTCTATCGAGGGATTGCTGAAACATCCTCTTACAGATATAGGATTAGCAAAGTTTCTTGCAGATTATAAAAAAGGGAATTCTTAATTGATCTATTCTATAGTTTATAAAACTAAAAAGAGCTTTTTCAATTTGAAAAAGCTCTTTTTTATTTTAATGATTTATCCTTTATCTGCTTAAATAGCCTAATAATGTCGTTTCAATTTTATAATGAAATAGATTTATGTTAGGATCTAGTATAACTAAATTAGGACCTATTAACATGCTTCTATTTTCATTTTTTAAAGCTAATTGTTTACTTATAGATTGATTGTCTACTAACTGAAATTCTGATGATTCATTAAACCCAAACTTAGAACTGGTTTCTCTCCAGGTTTTACTTTCTGGATCATCTAGATTAATACCTATAAAGTTAATTTCAGGATATTTAGATCTCAATTCATTCACTAATTTATGGATACGTAGGGCGTAAGTTTCATTTTTATTAGACCAATAAAATAAAACGCTTAAACCTTTAACTTGTTCAGATAGCTGTGTTTTGTTTTGATTGTATTGATATAGTTCAAAATCAGGAAGTTTATTACCAGGATCCAGATTGATGTAAGTGGCAGCCATCTTGGTAACTTCGTCTTTTAACTGCTCATCTTCAGAAAGTGCTAGAAATTGATCTACCAAGTTATTTATTTCTGAAATATTCTTTCTACTTCTTATAAAGTTTTTAGTTTCACTAGCCGCAAAAAGACTCTTCAAATTTTGATTTTTAAATAAACTATCTATTACAGTAAGTTTTTCACTCTTATATTCAAATCCATTGAGATCTATCTGTTTTCCATTGCCATGTTTTAATGCACAATTATAGAGAGCAATGTTAGATACAAGTGCGCTTACATATGGCCTATAGGTATATTTATTAAGCAATTTAGTATCATTAATTTCTAACTCATGACGGTGAGCATAAAAATTTGAAGGAAGAAAATCGCTGTCTAATATTTTGGTTTTACCAAAATGGGTATCAGCATAACGTTCTAATCTAGTCCATGAATTGAACTCAATTATTCTTACCGTTCCTGCTACAAATTCTTCTGTAAACTCATTTTCTTTAGCACTTTTATTAAGTTCCTTGATAGTTAATGAGGTAAGACTATCAATCATTTTTTTAAACTCTATAGGCTCTCGCTGGTATTCACTTAATATTCTACGGTTATTTATTTCAGTTTCTAGAAATAATTTGATCAAATAATTATTCTCTTCTGATGCTGCGCCTGTAAAAGCAAGAGATTCATCAAAAGCTTTCGTATTAAGTCTCCATCTCAAGGAATCTCCGTTACCTATATAAAAGGATTGATATTCATTACCATGTATAAAGGTGTAGAATCCAGTTGCAATCTCTTGGTAATCTTTATTAAAAACTCCTTTTTCATTTAATTTTAAAGTATCCTGTATGTCTACATAGTTTCTAATAACTACATAATCTGTAATAGGATTAATAATTTTGCCAGTAATAGATATAGAGGTTGTATTGCTCGTAGTTTTATCTTTACAACTCGATAAAAATAATAAGCTAACAATGAGTAAAGTAGTAGGGAAAATGTAATGGTTACGCTTTCGCGAAAGCGACATAATATCAAACATAAAAACGATACAAATTTCAGATTCTAACAAAAAAAGGCTTATTGCTTTAATTGGCAAGTTAAGGCATTGTTAAATTGATAGTAAAGAGTTCTTTTTAAACTCTAAAGAATCAGTATTTTTGCAAATTCAAAATTGAATTTATGTTAACGGTTTCTAATTTATCGGTACAATTCGGTAAACGTATATTATTTGATGAGGTAAATGCAAAATTTGGCGGTAGCAATTGTTATGGTATCATAGGCGCAAATGGAGCAGGAAAATCTACTTTTTTAAAGATGCTTACGGGCAAAATGGACCCTACTAGTGGTCACGTGCATCTGGAAGCAGGAAAAAGATTATCCGTTCTAGAGCAGGACCATAACGCACACGATCAAGATACTGTTCTTGAAACAGTTCTTAAAGGTAATAAGCCATTGCATAAACTAAAGACAGATATCGATGCTCTTTATGCAGATTATACCGATGAAAACGCAGAGAAAAGAGGAGAACTTCAAGTAAAATTTGAAGAAATGGATGGCTGGAATGCAGATAGTAGTGCTGCTTCTTTACTATCTAATTTAGGTATAGGTGAGGAGTATCATTATACTCTTATGGGCGATATGGATAATAAGCTCAAAGTACGAGTGCTTCTTGCACAGGCACTTTTTGGTAATCCAGATGTTCTTGTTATGGATGAGCCTACTAACGATCTAGATTATGAAACAATTACATGGTTAGAAAATTTTCTTGCTAACTATGAAAACACTGTAATAGTAGTTTCTCACGATAGACACTTTCTAGATGCTGTATGTACTCATATTGCAGATATTGATTTCGGTAAAATAAATCAGTATTCTGGTAATTACACCTTCTGGTATGAATCTTCACAGCTAGCAGCAAGACAGCGCCAGCAAGCAAATAAGAAAGCTGAAGAGAAGAAGAAAGAATTACAGGAGTTTATTGCTCGATTTAGTGCAAACGTTGCAAAATCTAAACAGGCAACTTCTCGTAAAAAGATGATTGATAAACTGGATATTTCAGAAATCAAGCCATCATCAAGACGTTATCCTGCCATTATTTTTGAACGCGACAGAGAAGCAGGTGATCAAATCTTAAATGTAGAAAAGCTTACAGGATCGATAGATGGCGAGGTTTTATTCAAGGATATAGATATTAATCTTGCAAAAGGAGATAAAGTTGTTCTGTTTTCTAGAGATAGCCGTGCTACATCATTATTTTATGATATTTTAAACGATCGCGCTACTGCAGATTCTGGTACTTTTAATTGGGGTGTGACGACAACACAAAGTTATTTACCAGTTGATAATTCAGAGTTTTTTGATGTAGATATGAACTTGGTCGATTGGTTACGACAGTATGCACAGACAGAAGAAGAAAGAGAAGAGGTTTATTTAAGAGGATTTTTAGGTAAGATGATTTTCTCTGGAGAAGAAGCCTTGAAAAGTGCAAGAGTTCTTTCTGGAGGAGAAAAAGTGCGTTGCATGCTTTCTCGTATGATGATGAAAAGAGCAAATGTATTGATGGTTGATGAACCTACAAACCACTTAGATCTAGAATCTATACAGGCCTTTAATAATAGTTTAAAGAATTTTAAAGGAACTGTCTTGTTAACAACTCATGATCATGAATTTGCACAATCGGTAGGTAATAGAGTTATAGAACTTACACCTAATGGTGCAATTGATCGTTACACTACGTTTGAAGAATATATGGATGATAAGACAGTAAAAGAACTTAGAAATAAGATGTACACTGTTTAAAAGTGATAAGATCTATTTAATAGCTTAATGGATCTTGTAATCTCATCCTAGCAAATCTTTTCTCTTCATTTATTTAGCTTGATATTTTTCTTAAAGAAATATCTTTGATAATGAAGTTAGTTAGTTTTGCTAGGATTTTTTTTTGATTTACTAATAGATTATTCAAATGCAGCGTTACAACTAGTGATCCTATTCCATTAAAATGGATTTTTACTAAAACAATGATTTGTTGAAAATTCCTTTTATATTTTTATTAGGAACAGTCTTTGCTTTAATCTTTGACGGAATGATTAAATTTGTAAAACACCAGAGATTATGGGAATAATAGGTCGCAGAAAGAACAAGAAATACGATTATGAGCCTAGGTATTATAAAAATAATACAGGAGGCAAGCCGTTTGAAATCAAACATAAATTTGATGACCAGCGCACTACAGTGCAAAATGTCGGTCTAAAAGGTAAGTTTGGCAATGCGATTCAAGATTTAAAGCTAGGAGCAGACGCCGTTGTTAAAAGAAGGTTACTTATTATTATTTCAATACTTGTTCTCATTTTTCTTTGGATTATAGATTTTGATTTATCCATTTTTAGATTCTAATTGACTTCATGTCAGATATTATAAAATTATTACCAGATCACGTTGCAAATCAAATTGCTGCTGGAGAGGTTGTACAACGACCTGCTAGTGTGGTCAAAGAATTATTAGAAAATGCCATTGATGCAGGCGCTAGCCATGTTCAACTTATTGTAAAGAATGCCGGTAAAACGCTCGTTCAAGTAATTGATAATGGTAAAGGAATGAGTATGACAGATGCTCGCATGGCATTTGAGCGTCACGCAACCTCAAAAATTTCTAATGCAGATGATCTTTTTAACCTGCATACCAAAGGTTTTAGAGGTGAAGCGCTAGCTTCAGTGGCCGCAGTTTCTCAAATTTCTGTCAAGACAAAGAGAGAGCAGGATGATCTAGGGACACTTCTAGAAATAGAAGGTAGTAAAGTCACAAAGCAAGAACCGGTGGTGACTTCACAAGGAACCATGATAAGTGTTCGTAATTTATTCTACAATGTACCTGCGAGAAGAAAATTTCTTAAATCAGATCAGGTTGAATTGCGCAATATAACTGACGAGTTTCACAGAGTAGCAATGGTACATCCAGAGGTAGCGATGAGCTTTATTCATAACGACACGTCCTTGTTTAATCTTGTAAAGAGTAATTATCGCCAGCGTATAGTAAGTATCATGGGTGGCAAGACAAATGAGAAACTTGTACCAGTAGAAGAAGAGACTGAGCTTATGTCCATCAAAGGGTTTATTGGTAAACCTGAGTTTGCAAGAAAAACCAGAGGGCTTCAGTATTTTTTTGTTAACGGTAGGTTTATTAAACACAATTACCTGAACCATGCAGTTCTAAGCGCATTTGATGGTTTATTAAAAGAAAAATCTAATCCAGCTTATTTTCTTTACTTGACTGTACCTCGTGATAGTGTGGATATCAATATTCATCCTACAAAAACAGAAGTGAAATTTGACGATGAACACAGTCTATATGCTATTCTTAGAGCTAGTGTAAAACATGCATTAGGACAATTTACAATTAACTCCATTGATTTTCATCAAGAAAAACAATATGAAGTTCCTTATGAGGTTGCAAAAAATAAGAATTCTACTTCGCCTAGAATAGAAGTAAATCCTGATTTTAATCCTTTTCAACAAGAGAAAAATAATTCAAATAATACAAAAGGTCATAGTTTTCAAAAACCAGCTACTGCTACATGGGAATCTCTATATGCTGGAATAGAAGATACTTCTAATTTGATGGATGAGACTGAAAAAGTACCGCCGACTACTGAAATTTTTGAAAAACATGAAGTAGAGCAACGCAATATTTTTCAATTACAACGCAAATTTGTAATCAGCACCTTGAGCAGTGGCCTGCTGGTTGTCAATCAACAAAGAGCACACGAGCGAGTTTTGTATGAAAAATTATTGAGACAACTAACTGTGCAAAATGGGGTAAGCCAGCAATTACTTTTTCCTATTAAAATCAATCTACCTACCGAAGAGGTTTCTATTCTAAAGCAACTTCAAGAAGAGCTAGAATCAGTGGGTTTTTTGTTTAAAAATTTACACGATAATGTTGTTGAAATAGAAGGGTTGCCTCTAGAATTAAAAGAAAAAGATGTTCCTGCAGTACTAGAATCTGTAATAGCAAAACAACAAGAAGAGGTGCCAGATTATAGTTACTCTCCTGCAGACGGGCTTGCACAAACAATGGCTGTCTCTATGTCCATTAAAACTGGAGAATTATTAACTAAAGATGCGATGGAAAATCTGGTTGATGAATTGTTTGCGTGTAAAGAGCCAGAAATAACAGCATCAGGCAAAAAAATATTTATTAATCTATCCGGAGATAGTTTAAACTCAAAATTTAATTAAATGTTCAATATAAGATTATCACCCATGGTTAAGAATTTATTGATTCTTAATGTAGTAATATTTGTAGGGATGGCATTCCTTGCGCGTGATCTAGAGGGATTCTTTTTTGAAACATTTGCCTTGTGGTTTATAGACAATCCTAATTTTCAAATCTGGCAACCACTTACGCATATGTTTATGCATAGTTTGTCAGACTACTCACATATTCTTTATAATATGTTGTTTTTAGTTTTTCTTGCTCCTGCAATAGAACATTGGATGGGTTCTCAACGTTTTCTATTCTTTTATCTCATGTGTGGTATAGGTGCTTTTTTAACTGTCACTGCAGTTGATTTTTATAGCTTTCTATTTGATACGGCGGCATTTATGAGAGATGGATATTATAGACCTTCTGTAGGAGCAAGTGGAGCAATTTATGGGGTAATGGCTGCATTCATGTATCTATATCCTAATCGTACGCTGGTTTTGTTTCCTATACCTATTCCTATAAAAGTTAAATATTTGATAGGGTTTTATATGGTAAAAGAATTACTTGCTACCTTGGGCTACATAGATAGTGCTAAGAATGTAGCTCACCTTGCTCATATAGGCGGTGCGTTATTTGGTTTTATCATGATCTGGTACTGGAAAAGAAAAGATATGGACCAATATAGAATTAATTAAATATGAACGTCTGGGACCAGTTTAAAGCAAAGTATGCCACTTTTGATACAAGTGGAAAACTAATTACTATATTATTTGCAACAACTATTTTTGGATGGATTTTAAGCTATGCTTATTTTCCAGCCTATTTACAAATAGTACTCCCTAATGGGTTTTTACCTGCTTTATTGCAACCGTGGAGCTGGATAAGTTATGGATTCTTACATGATGGTTTATTTCATTTTATAGGAAATGCATTTGGGATTCATATCGCGGGAAGATATATATTAAACATATTTAAGGGTAGGCAGTTTTTAACTCTATTCTTCTTAGGCGTGCTAGCTGGATCAATTTCATTTGTCCTAGCGACAGGTCTTTTTCCTAATTTTTTTAAAGGAGATCTTTTGTTAGGTGCCAGCGCAGGAGTTTTTGCATTAATTTTCTTTGCATGTACTTATTTTCCAGAGTCTGAGTTTCGATTGATTTTTGTAAATATTAAACTCAAATATTTTGCTTACTTCTTTCTTTCTTCTAATATAGTAATGGTTGCGTTGCAAGTAAATACTGGCGGTAGTCTGGCCCATCTTGCTGGAGCAGCTATAGGTTATTATGCAGCCACACGTATGAGAAATGGAATTGATGTTCTTGAAGGCTTTTCTAAAGTAGGAGATTATATCGCAAATCTTTTTAAGTCAAGTCCTAATAAAACGAAATCCCAGCGCAAAGCAAAGATGAAAACCGTTTATAAAGGAACTACATCAAATAAAAAATCTTCAAAAGTTGGTGCAACAGATCAGGCAAAGATCGATGCTATTCTAGACAAGATTTCATCCAGAGGATATGATTCACTTTCAAAGGCAGAGAAGGATTACCTTTTTAAAGCTGGTAATCAGAAATAATCATATTTATTACCAATTTTGTTTTGTATAAATTCCGCTTTCGCGAAAGCGAGATCGCATCATGATTTCTTAATTTTATGCTTCTTGAGCTCTTCTTTAGAGTAAGGTGAAGGCAATTTTATTTTAAAAATTACTGCCAAAACACGTACGGCTATTACCGTAATTGCAGCTACAGGAAAAACAATCTCATTACGTACTTTAAATTCTACTAATATAAAATAGACGCCACCACCTAAAATACAGGCCGTTGCATAAATATTTTTTCTAAAGATAACTGGAATTTCATTAATTAAAATATCTCTCAAAACACCACCAAAACAGGCTGTAATACATCCTAATGTGATACAAATTAATGGATGTAAACCTGCTGTAAGTCCCATTTCTAAACCTACAACGGTATAAAGACCTATACCTATAGCATCAAATAAGAATAGAGTTTTACGTAATTTGAGCAATCGTTTTCTAAAGAAAAATGTTATGAGCACACAAATAAGTATGGTATAAACTAAGTTCATGTTGCGCATCCATGAGACTGGTTCTACTCCTATAAGAATATCGCGTAATGTACCTCCACCAGCAGCTGTAACAAATGCAATTATAACGATCCCAAATGGATCTAACTTTTTTGAAAAAGCTGCTAGCGCTCCAGAAACTGCAAATGCAATGGTACCTAAAAGATCAATTATTTCTATAAAATTCATTGACCTTGGGTTAAATAGGTGTAATCTTTAAGAACAGTACGTATGTAAACTCCATCTTTCAAATCTGACTGCGTGTTAAGAAGTGATTCTACCTTAATGCGTAGTGCTCTAAGAGTCATATAATCACGGCTTTCACCAGCAAGTCGATATATATCTTTGATCTCATTAACATCAGCATCTGATAGGATGTATGCATTTAAAAATTGTGGCTGGTAATTAGGATCTAGGTCTTCTAGAATCGTATGAGATATTTTAGTACTCTTCTTAGTATTTATTACCACAGTTTTTGCGCCTAAATCACCCATACGTTGCTTTCTGTCTGAGAATAATATGCTCACAACGCCCACAGTTCCTACAAATAACCATATGTCAACTAATCTAAAAATCCATCTCACTAAATAATCAGACCATTGAGCAGGAGATCCGTCTTCTTTTACAACTTTAATTCCCATGACAAATTTGCCTACCGTACGACCGTTAAAAATGATATGCATAAATAACGAATAGCAAAATATAGGAATCAATGAAAGTTCTGTGATTCCTAGGGTATTATTGTTATCAAATAAGCCTACCGCTTTAAAAACAGTAAAGGATAACGCTAGAATATAGATAAAAAACACAACGAGATCTAGTATAAAAGCGAGTATACGCTTACCGATTCCAGAATATTCGTACTCAATATTTACATTTTGTGCCGTGTTAATTGCAGTATTAGACATACAGTTGTAAGTTTATATCTTAAAATAAAAAGTTCATGCGTGAAGCCGCTTTTGTGAAGCAAAATAAAGAAAAATGGATCGCCTTTGAAAGAGCATTAGATGCTAATGTAAAAATTAATCCTGATCATTTATCAGACTTGTACATTCATCTTACTAATGATCTTGCTTATGCTCAGACCTACTATAAGAATTCAAATACGTTAAAATATTTAAATTCTCTGGCAAGTCAGGCTCATCAAAAAATTTATATCAATAAGAAGGAAAGCAAAAATACTATTGTAGATTTCTTTAAAACTGATTTTCCATTATTTTTTTCGGCATATCAAAAAGAGTTCGTTTATGCGATAATTGCTTTTTTTGTAGCTATTTTTATAGGAAGCATCAGCACGATTTATGATGATAGTTTTGTTCGATTGATTTTAGGCGACGCTTATGTGAATAAAACGCTTGAAAATATAGCAAATGGAAATCCTACAGCCATTTATCAGGAGGCTGGTCAAGGTGGTATGTTTTTAGGGATCACCATTAATAATATACGAGTAGGCATGTTGTGTTTTGCATTCGGTTTGCTTACCTCTCTAGGTTCTATTTACATTATATTGAGTAATGGAATTATGGTAGGAGCCTTTTTCACCATGTTTTATAATGAAGGTGTAACATTTGATGCATGGCGTGTTATCATGTTACATGGTACTATAGAACTGTCCATAATAGTAGTATGTGGAGCAGCAGGTATCATCTTAGGAAATGGTATATTATTTCCGGGCACCTATGAGCGCAAGTATTCCTTTATAAAAAGTGCTAAAGCTGGTTTAAAAGTAATGGTGAGTACCATACCTTTATTTATTATTGCAGGTTTTATAGAAGG
>CAZBCH010000353.1:0-13612 GCA_964490235.1 uncultured Flavobacteriaceae bacterium
CACTAGTTTGCTGTCTGGCTCTTTCTAGTTTATCATAAAAATCTGGATCTTCCAGTTGTTCTAATGTAAGCTCATTAGTTTTTCTAATAATTTTCTCTGACGAGGCGTTGGAATATAAATCACCTATTAACCCATCAGTGAGATTGATTAATCTATTAAGCAAGTCTGCAAGAACCGCGACGCTCAATTCTATGGCTACATAGGTCCACAACTGAGATAAATCTTGAACATCTAGCGAGATTTGAAAAATTACTTCGTCTATAATTAATTTTCCTACCCAAAGCAAAACTACCGGGCTTACTGCTGTGAGTAATCTTGCTAAGAAATTGGTTATAAATAATTTAGGGCTTACACGCCAAATTTCTTTAAAAAATCTAGGCAGTGTTTTCAACGCACTAAAGGAGAACGTCTTGCCTTTTTTACTTTGTTCTTTTATAGATGCTGGAACTCTTCTTGCCACGTTTCTTGTTTAAGATACAAAGGTACGATCTAGGGATTTGGTTTATGAAGTTATCGCTTTCGCGAAAGCGAGATGAAAATAACGGCTTACCACATAGAAAATATACCTAGTAAAGGGAATGTTTTTATATAATTATTTATAGGAAGTTTGTTTATTCAACTAATTGATAATTAAAACCAAAGCTTAACCAATTATCAGAATACAACTAATCCCAAAACCAAAAACATCATGTTTAAAATTACTCAAATACTTGTCAGAAGAGGAGCGATGTTACTTCTAGTCGTCATGTTGCTAGTTGCTTGCAGTAAAAAAATAATGGATCCCTTATACGAGAGATTGCCTGTAATTCCTGAGATTCCAGAATATAAATTACTAGATCCACTTAATGTGCCTAGTGATAAACAGCTACAGCTCAAAATAAATTTATTTAAAGAAAGCTTACCAGACGAAGGAAATTATGTAAATAGTCCAGGAGCAACCGCAGCAAATGGAACGCGACCATCTGTAATTATTGCCGTTCCTGCCGAAGAGTCTGGTAAACAAAGAAAATTTGAAGAAGGTGATGATGAAGAAAGTATTTTTGGAACTTCTGGATATTATAATGAGGCAGAACAGTATGTGGAAAAAGACCTATTAAGAAAAGGCTTTTCTGTACTAGATCGTTCTAAATTTGAAGCAAAACTTAGAGATTTAAGAGATAAAGCCGAATATGGACAAAGAGGATGGCTATGGGACAGCCAGACGGAACGAGCTCTAGAAAACGGCGAATATGAAGTGGTGAAAACAGATCTTAAAAATAAATTTGAGGATGGTAAACTAACTCTGCAAGAGTATCAAACCCAAATTGATGCGGTAGACAAGCACAGCCAAAGAGCTTTACCAGGAAAAAAGCGTGATGAAAACGAAATGAACGACATCGCAGAGGTAATAAGAGCAGCACAAACTGGCGCAGACCAGGCAGATTATTTATTGCAAATCAATGAAGTAAAAATGGGGAAAGCTGGAGACCGTAAATTATCAATACAGGATCTTCCAGAAGTTCAAAAATTTATGATAGATAATACTGGATTAAGTTTTGGTAAGTTACCTTATTCCTTACCAGCGCAAATAAGCGCTAACTGGTTTCAGTCCAGCTTAAATGCAAAATTGATTGAGATTAAAAGTGGTAGCATCGTGTGGTTAGGAAGTCATGAAATTGAATCATGGGCTGCAGACGAAGTTAAAGTAACCATCAATGTCACTAAAAAGGTCGCTAATGATGATGAAGTTAATGGTGTAATTTCTGACTATAATCGCAAATTAAAATCAAAAGAACAACGTCTTAAAAAAGTGCAAGATCAATTGCGTTCTAGTTATTCTAAAGCTATGAATCCTAGTAAAACTCATGAAAGTAAAGAGGCGATGGAAAAAGCAGAAAGTGATCTAAAGAGTAAAATTAGAAAGCTAGAAGATGAGCAATATGCATTGCTTAAAGACATCGAGAGGTTATCCTATGACACGCCACGTTTTTCTAAAGATCCATGGGATTATAAATATGTGGTTCAAGAACCTATTATAGAACCAGACCTTTCACAGCCTAAAAACAAACTTGAAGAAAGAGAACTAGATAAACACAAAGCTCAATTAATTAAAAGTGTTTCTAGATTGTTAATTAACACGATTACAATTAATTAAGCACGCATTTAAAATTTTTGAAAGCCTCTAAGCTATTTGAAGTTTAGAGGCTTTGATGTTTTATTTAAGGTAATTCTTTTCCCGCCGCAGCAATGTAAATTTCAAACCACTGTTCTAAGGTAAGATTTACTTGCATCGCGTCTACTGCTGATTTAACTCGATCTATCTTACCAGTTCCTAGAACAGGAATGATGCGTGCCGGATGCATTAATAACCACTGCAGGATTATTTGATCTAGAGATATGTTGTCTAGACCATTTGCAATATTTTGAAGCACTGTGTGAACTCGTTTGCCTTTTTCAGTTTTAGGGTTAAATAACTCACCACCGGCAAGTGGTGACCACGCCATAGGAGCAATCTTTTTACCTATTAAGTAATCTATATTTTGATTTTCAAAATGTTCTAGACAGTAAGGCGATATCTCTATTTGATTAGTTACTAACTGAATGTCCAAACAATTTTGTAGCGACTGCAATTGCTCTGGTAAGAAATTAGATACTCCAAAGTTGAGTACTTTACCGCTAGATAGAAGTTGATCAAATGCACCAGCAACTGCTTCAGGATTAAAAAATGGTGATGGTCTATGCAGCAACAAAACATCTAGATGATCTGTTTCTAAATTTTTCAAGGATTCCTCAGCTTGTTGTATGATGTAAGAAGAGCTGTAATCATAATATTTTACTTTGCGATCGGGAAATTTATCTGTTTGCAGTTTTATCCCGCATTTAGTAATAATTTCCATTTGATCGCGTAAAGATGGCTCTAGTTTTATAGCCTTACCAAAAGCGCCCTCGCATTCATGATTTCCATAAATATCTGCATGATCAAAAGTGGTGACACCTAGCTCTATAGATGTTTTTAAAAAAGATAGTAATTCTTGATCTGATTTATTCCAGTCCAGTAATCTCCACATTCCCAATACTAATCTTGAAATGTCTAGATCTTTATTTAAGCTTATTCTCATTGATTTTTTTTTCAAAGTTAGTTGATATGGATATAGGTTTAAAATAATTGGTCTAGAGACTAACTTGTCTTTTACTTAAGGTTGTAAGATAAGCTAGAACAATTATGATTTAAAATCAATCAATAATAAGTAAGGTATGTAATGGTTAATCATTAATCGTATTTAAATGAGCGTTTTACAATACTAACAATCACACCTTCTTGATCTCTCAACTCTTTATAGATGATATTACCTTTATGATCATAGGATACGTTTACCACATCTACAGTGTTTTCTTTTGAATCAGTTTTACCATCATGTACAGAAATTTTAGTAATTCTATCATTTTCAAATATCATTTCTGTAGTATACTGATGTAGTTTTTTATTTAGTTTTGTGCTATAAATACTACCTTCAACTAGTCTAATTCTTCTTTTTTGATCTAGATGATAAATCATTTCAGTACGATTTTCATTTTTATCTATATGAACTTTAATGATGTCATTGCCAATCATAACATAGCTGCTCGTACCTACATTTTTGTTGTTTTTGACGTTTTTTATGATCCCAGTTTTAACTCCTTTTGATGGATAAGAATAGGTAGTACGCTCAGTTAAGTGCAAAGAATCTTGATCTACATAATAGTCATTATAATCTTCTTTTGATACTAGATAACCATTTTTATTGTACCTATATACAGTTTTGAATTTGGCATTTTGAGTAACTAAATTAGAATACTCAGTGAAGGATGTAGGAGAACCTTTAAGCTGTTCAAGGTGCCAGTCGTTGGGTAATTCGTTTTGTGAGAATCCTAAAAAGCAAAACCACAGAAATACCATTGTTATATTGTTATTTTTCATTTTGTATTATCAGATATTTAAAGACTCTGCTTTCGCGAAAGCGGAAACAAAAAAAGCTCTTCATACATTTTAAGAGCTTTTCTTACTTTAAAGATGGTAGATAAACCATCTATTTTACGATCTTTTATTTAAACAATTAAGGGTTTGTAGACCAAAGAGCTGCACTTTTCAACATCGCTCTTTTAGGAAGTTTTAATCCAGCAACGATTAACTCTGCAAAATCTTCAGGTTGTAACACACTATCTTCTGATTCTTTGTCTGCAATACCTAGATCTACTGCCATATCAGTAGCAATGGTGCTAGGTGTAAGCGTGCAAACCCTAATGTTGTGTTTACGTACTTCTTTCATTAAGGATTCTGACATGCCTATAACAGCAAATTTAGATGCAGAATAAGCAGAAGTAGATGCATTTCCATTTAAACCTGCTGTAGAAGAAACATTAATAATTTCACCAGAATTTTGTTGTATTAAATAAGGCAATACTTCTTTTGTAACATAATACATTCCCATTAAATTAATTTGAATGATCTGAGTCCATTGGTGGACATCCATTTCATTCAAGGTTCCAAAAGCAGCAACACCAGCATTATTTACTAAAATATCTATGCCGCCTAAATTAGTAACTAATTTTTTAATTTGTACCTGTACATCATCATAGTTACTTACATCAAATACAGCATAGGTAGCTTGAACACCTAGTTGTTGTAATTCATTTACAGTAGCTTGTAATGCTTTTTCATTTCTACCAGTGACGGCTACATGAACACCTTCTTTTGCAAAGGCTAGGGCAGTTGCTTTACCTAAACCGCGACTACCACCGGTAATGATGGCTTTTTTATTTCTTAAGTTTTGCATTTTTTTGTTTTTGTTTTTACAAAGAAATTATTTTTATCTTTCAATATCAGGTAGTTGATTAGAAAATAAGACAACTTTAATATGTTCATCATTTATAACCTCTAGATGAAAGTCTAGATTGATAAAATTTCTCTTTAGACTGTATAGGTTTCTGATTTTAGGTGGATGATTAAGTAGCCACGTTAATTTATTTGCATCTGGAAATTTTTCTTTTACCAATTTGTAGTATTTAATGTCAAATGATAAGTAGTCTAATTCTTTCTTTCTTAGAGATGCATTAACAGTATCAATAAATTCCTGATCATTATTTTTTAGACTTTCATAGGCTACTTCTTGCACGTAATAAGAGGTTTGATAACCACTATTTTTAAAGTACACTAGACTATGTAAATCATTTAGTTCTACAATAACATCTTGAGGTTTTATACTTAAGCCTTTTAAAATATCATTAAGATGTTTTACCGCAGCTCTTACATCGTCCTTTGATAAATGTTTTACATCTAACCAGATGCCTTGATTTATATCAAAAGACTTTAAGTACTCATTAAGGTTCAGATTTATGGATAATGCAGGCGGATGGTTGACATCATATAGATTAAGGGTTTTATCATAAACCACGTCTAGTTCTATTCCCGCATAGTCCTTTTGAACAATTTTTAATTTTTCTATAGAATTTACCCTATGACACCAAGATTTACTAGAATATAACTGCTGTATAAGTTCTATTTGATAAGAAAGTCCTATTACAACAATGACACTTAATACCAGTAAACCAAGAATCAAATATTTAGTTCTTTTTAAAAAATGCTTCATAAGTTATGTTATCTGAAATATATCGAGGTCTCTCTTTAAAATGTTGATTAAATATACTTTTATCATTTTCAAATTCTTTGAAATTAATGTTTGATAAATCACTCAAACTGTAAATTAGATTTTCAGTAGAAAATTTTAAAGAATCGGTAAATTTAAGATTTGAATTATTTAATTTAAATTTTTCTGATCTCCATAATATAAAAGGGACATGATACATAGGTGCTGTACCATTGGATTCTTGATGACCTGCAAAATTTTTGGTTTCATATACTTCTTCACCATGATCTGAGGTGTATAGAACATATGATTCAGTGTTTGTAGCTCTTATTTTATCTATTATAGTTCTAATAATATAATCGTTATAAGCCACTGCATTATCATAATGATTGATTTGACTAAAAGATTCTTCACTTTCAAAAAGAGTTTCAGGCCTACTTTTAAAAAGATTAAAATTATCAGGATATTGATGTTCATATTTTACATGAGTACCCATCAAGTGAATAACTATAAACTTGGATTTTTTATCATCATTTATAATTTCTTGAAGAGGTGATAATACTTTCTCATCTAATGATTTAATACCATATCCAGAGGTATTGACAAAATGTGTTTTACTGGCAAGACTAGCAATCGCCGTGGCAGTGGTTTCATGAAAACCTAGTGGCTTTTGATTAGAAACCCAATATGTTTCAAAACCTGCTTTATTATAAAGTTGCATGATATTACCATCATACATTTTGTCTGGCTGTTCATAGGACGCAAGTGTTAACATCTTTGCTAAGGATGTAATTGTGTGTGTATGAGGACTTATCCCATTTTTAAATACAATTATTTCATCTTTTATTTCATTTAACTTAGGAGTTGTATTCCTGTAATAACCGTAAAGCGACATATGATTTCTAGTTGTTGATTCACCTAGAATGAGTACATGAATTTTGGGGTCAGAGGTTTTAGCCTTAGAAACTTGAGTGAATTCTCCACCTAATGGTTTAGTTTTCATCACACTTAACGCTGTGGTATTTTCATTGTAATTTTTTAATGCATCATATGCCTTGAAAAAAATGGAGTTTCCTCGTAATGGATTTACAGATAAAGTTATGAGAAGTAAAACTGTGATCGGTAAATAAACATATTTACGATTCACACTATTTTTTTTGGCAAACTGATACACACCAATGCCCACAGCGATTACACAAATAAAAATGATCACAATTTTATCTAAAGAAGCGTACATAGATAGAAAATCAATTATTTCTACACTATTGGAGTCCAAAAATATATAGACAGTAGACGGTTTAATATTATCATTAAAAATCAAATAATGAAATATCTGTATTAAAATGATGATGTTATAAATTATCAATGCAATACCACAAATTAGCTTGTTATAGGCTTTATTGGACACTATAGCTGTACAACTTAATAGCAGGCAACCTATTAATAAATTCGTGCTCAAATACCAAAAACCACCACTATAACAAACAATGATTAAAATTATAAATGGAATAACTATCCCTAAATTAGATAAGATATCTAGCAAAGCTTTTAATACTTGTTTTAAGTACTTTAGGACCATTTTAATTTTTTAAAACTGCAAAATTTTATTCTACACTGCATTTCAACTCAATTTCTGGATCAATATAATAATCAAAATTGATGTATTTGAAATCAAAAGGTTGTTCTAAAGCAATCTCAAAAGGAATTGTTAGTGAAGAAAGTCCTCTTTCCAGCCAGATATCATTTGATACCTGTACTTTGGTATCTATTAAAATACGGTCAAATTTAGTCATGTCGTATGACTCTAATGGAATCCTGAAATTCATAACGTGAGATGGTAAATGTTGTTGACTAGAATATTGATTTAGAATATCTCTCACATTCATGACAGAACCATAATTTTCTTCTTCTTGACTAGTTATATCAATAGAATTGGATAAAAAAGTTACATCTATGATCACGTTTTCAGGAACGACTACTACATTTTTTGGTAATTGAGAAAGCAAGTTTGCCAAAATCGGAACGTAACATTCTCTATATAGCATGCAATCCAGCGTCTCACTAATTAATATATCTATTTTTTCTGGTTCTTCTAACTGAAATGTGATAGCATCTGCTGTATGAATTTTTGTGAGATAAGCAGTTAGATCTAAATGTTCTATTAATTTTTGTGCTGCTTCCACCGAGCTAGGATTAATTTCTAACAACTCAAATTGAATTTCATCTGGACTGAAAAGTGGTGCTACAAGAGTAAATAATGGGGCATATGGACCACAACCGGCGTAAAATATAGAAACGGTTGTGTTAGGATTTGATTCTAATTTACCTCGAATCGCTAAAATGATCGCTTTCACAAATTTTATTGTTCTGTGATAGTCTACTAAACATTGCGCTGCATGATTAAGACCTAATGCTTTTCCTTTTTGAGCGGGAATAGCAGCGAGGTGTTCCATTTTTGTGTCATATCCTGAAATATCAGTAGCTAGTTGAAATTGATTATGGATAGCATCAATAGCACTCTTAAGATCTTCTTGTTTCAAGTTTTCTTTAAATATAGAAGCACCTAGGTTTCTAACGAGATCTAAAGTGGTTGTTTGTGACATGAATAGAATTTTGGTGGTAGTAGTAAAACGTTGAGTTTAAATTTAAAGATGCCAATTTAACCAAAAGATTCCAATACGATAGAGTAGGCTTATCCTTATAAGCATCTTTAAAACCACAACTTTTAAATTAGTATCATAATAGAAAACATTAAAAATAAAAAGAGAATAAAACCTAATCTATAAGACTAGGCTTATTCTCTTTTCATAATTCAATTTTAAAAGAGTCTGTGTAATTACTATTGTTTGTATTCTAAGGGTATTCTAGATACTGTAACTTTCCATATTTTATTAGAAGCTCCAGATTTTCCTGCGCCATATGTTGATGGAGAGTCTTCATAAGCTTCAATACCACCATAAATGTGACCTATTTCTACTTCATTAGAGCTTATAAAAGTCATATCACTATCAATAACATCAGTATCAATACCATCGATACTTAGATATTTTGCATTGTTATTAGGGATAAATACAGCTTCAGCACCATAAAAATACTTTGACGGAAATGCTTTTGAGATCGTGTCAAAACTGCTTTCTAAACTTTTTAAATTATACTTTGAATAACCTAACGTATTTGTGAAACCTGATAAATTATCATCTGCTTTGCCATTTCCTATTCCTCCAGGCAAGAAGGTATGAATTTCACTATTGTTAGAATCGTAAATGGTAAAATCAGGACAGGAATAAACATTGCAATCTCTTTGGTTATGTTTACTATCGATAACGTAATTATTATTACCATTAGGAGTGATATAAATAGCATCATTCCATGCAGCAAAATGATATTTAAAAACACCGCTCATTAAAGCAAAATTAGGAGCTAGTTTGTTATCCTTATCCGTGTATAGTGAAGATGTTATCGGTAAATCTCTTCTTCTAAATACTGATGTACTATCTGCTAGTTTTAAATCTTTTAATTGCGTTGCAGTTAAATCACTAATCGTATCAGTTACGGTAGCTGTAAGGTCTAAAGAATTGTTTGAACTGCTAAATTCTATTTGATATACTGCATTTAAATAAACCTGTTCATTGTTATTAAAATTATGTCCTCCAGCAAGGTAAAATTCATTACCAGCTTTCTTTAATTCTCCTCCAGTAATGCGCAAAGATGGATTGTTACCAAATTTAAATACGTTCATCCACTCGTCAGTTGTTAAACTATAATCGCCCTGCACTATACGAGATAAAAGAGGTACATTGATTTTTGCCATGGCATCAAAGGTGTGATAATTTGCTGCAGTAGGAACTTCTCCTACCGGTGCACCATAACCACCTATCACATACAAATCATCACCAGTTTGTAAAACTTGAGGATTAGAACATAAAAATATGCTGCCGTATTGACTTAGTTTATCTGCAACTTGAGTACAAACTTTCTGTATTTCAGTTGAAGTATCATTTCCTCCATCGCCCATAAAGTATATGTTTTCAACCATTTTCCAGTAGTTGAGCATTGCTTTATTCCCAGTTTTGGGATTGAAGACATAAATGTTAGGATTGAAGGTTTTAGGAGGGAAAGATTTTAAAGAGTAATCTGCAGATAAGTCGTGCAATCCTCCATCAGAATCATTTTCTCCGTTAGTTCTACCGGCAAAAAGAATCCAGTCTTCGCCATCCTTAGCATGTACAAAGGATTGAAGCGCCGGCGAGCTTATGTTTTCTTGAACAGGCTCTAGTGCTACCTCATAAGTATATGTAGTAGGGTAATTAGTAGGCGTTTCATTATCCTTTTCCTTCTTCTTGCAAGAAATGGTTAGAAAGATAAGTAAGGCTATAAATAGAAATTTTGTCGAGATACTTTTCATGAGGTTGGTTTTAAAGGGTTTTATAATCATCAAAATTAAGCAGGAAAATAGATCAAAACAATGTGTATAAATACCCAAAATTAAGTTTACTTATTGTTGACTTTATATTATCGCTTTCGCGAAAGCGAAACTAAAACCATTGATTTTAACACAACACTTCTTATAAGTATAAAAAAGCCAGATAGACAGTTTATGTCCATCTAACTTTTCAAACTGTTAAAATGCGTTCTTAATAAGTTCCTGATGCAATTGCTTCTGCTTTTGCTTTCATAAACTCAGCTTGTTTTTCAGGAGAGATTTCAATTTGTACCAGTCTCCAGGTTAGGTTGTAAGTACTAAGCTGGAAGCTAGATGGAAACTGTCCGAAAAAAGGATCGTTCATGTTAAGCGCAGTAGTTGCAAATGATGGCTGTCCTTTTGAAAATAGTTTCATCTCGCATACTGATCCGTCTACAGATCCTGTTGCAGATCGATAATATTGCCATACTAGAGATTTATCTCCATGTGCATTGACAAGTGATCGTTTTCCATCTTGTGGTGTGCCAGAGGTATTGTAAGGGGTTTTAGAAGTTTGTGAAAAATCATAGGACATTTCTTCTACGATTTCTTTTTCATTAGGTAACCCTTTACGTAAGGTAACAGATTTGTAATTAAAAGCAGGTTGCTTTATCTGGATTGCATCCATAACTTCTTTTACAGTTGATGATGCAGTTAAACCGGTGAGTTGAATGTTTTCAAAATAGCAAAATAATCCTACGATTCTGAAACTTACTTGAAGTGGTGAGGCCATAATTATAATTTTATGTGGTTAATACGGTGTAAAACTAACTGTAAATCAGCGCAGTTGCATCAGTACAAATACCCAATTAATGACCGAACAATAAATTATTCGTGATGGTTTTATACTGGTATAGAAACTTTTGAGATATGCAAATAGAAAAATCCCCAAACCGAGTGGTTTGAGGATTTTAATTCAACTACTAAAATCTATCTGTCTTATTTTAAATCAAAACGATCCAGCTGCATCACTTTAGTCCATGCTGCTACAAAATCGTTTACAAAACGCTCTTTAGCATCTTCACTAGCATAAACTTCAGACAGTGCTCTTAATTCAGAATTAGAACCGAAAATTAGATCAACGCGTGTTGCATTCCATTTTTTCTTATTAGTGTTGCGCTCTACAATATCAAAAAGATTCTTATTGTTCGCTACAGGCTTCCAACTATAATCCATGCTCAACAGATTTTTAAAGAAATCATTTGATAAAGTTCCAGGCTGCTCAGTCAAGATCCCTGTGGCAGAACCATCATAATTAGCGCCTAGTGCACGCATTCCACCTACTAAGACAGTCATTTCTGGTGTGCTCAATGTTAATTGCTGTGCCTTATCCACTAATAACTGTTCTGGAGTTAATGTATATTCCTTTTGTTGGAAGTTTGTAAATCCATCTGCTAGTGGCTTTAACAAATTAGTACCGTCCATATCTGTTTGATCTTGTGTAGCATCAGTTCTACCAGGTGTAAAAGGTACTTCTATTGAGAAGCCTGCTTTTTTTGCAGCATTTTCAATAGCAACATTTCCACCTAGCACCACAAGATCTGCTATAGATATTTTTTTGCTTGAAGTATCAAAATCGTTTTTAATATCTCGATAAACCTTAAGTACTTTCTTTAATTGTGAAGGATTGTTTGAGGCCCAATTTATCTGCGGCTCTAGTTGTATTCTACCACCATTTGCTCCACCACGACGGTCTCCATGACGGTAAGTAGATGCTGCGTTCCATGCCGTTGTAACAAGCTCATTAGTTGTTAATCCAGAAGCTTTTATTTTTCCTTTAAGTGTATTAACATCGCTTGTAGATACTAGATTGTAATCTCTAGCCGGTATTGGGTCTTGCCAGATAAATTGCTCTTGCGGTACTTCAGGTCCTAGATAAGTAGTGCTAGGTCCCATGTCTCTATGAGTTAGTTTGAACCACGCTTTCGCGAAAGCGGCATCAAATTCCTCTGGGTTTTCATAAAATCTCTTAGAAATTTTAAGGTATTCTGGATCTTTTATTAATGATAAATCGGTCACTAACATCGTAGGAGCAACTTGCTTATTCTTATCAAACGCATGCGGATACATTTTCTCTGGATTTACAGCCTCAAACTGGTGTGCGCCTCCTGGACTTTTAGTTAGTTTCCATTCATGCTCAAAAAGACTTTTAAAATAACCGATTCCCCATTGAGTAGGTGTATTTGTCCAGGTTACTTCTAATCCTGATGTAGTAGCGTCAGGACCTTTACCGCTTTTGTGGGAGCTTTTCCATCCCATACCTTGATCTTCAATTGAAGCACCTTCTGGAGCAGCACCTAAACTTTCACCACTAGCGGCTCCATGTGTTTTACCTAAGGTATGTCCACCAGCGATTAGTGCCACGGTTTCTTCATCGTTCATTCCCATACGTCCAAAGGTCTGACGTATATCATGTGCAGCTAATACAGGATCTGGATTACCATTAGGACCTTCTGGATTTACATATATCAATCCCATTTGCACTGCTGCAAGAGGCATTTCTAACTCTCTATCTTCATTGTAACGCTCGTCACCTAACATTTCACTTTCAGAACCCCAGTAAACGTTAGTTTGTGGTTCCCAAGTGTCTTCACGACCACCTGCAAATCCTAATGTTTTGAATCCCATGTTTTCAAAAGAAACATTACCAGCAAGAATCATTAAATCTGCCCAAGAGATTTTCTGTCCATATTTTTGTTTAACAGGCCATAGTAATCTGCGCGCTTTATCTAAGTTAGCATTATCAGGCCAGCTGTTTTGTGGTGCAAATCGTTGTTTACCTTCTCGAGTACCACCACGACCATCACCAGTTCTGTAGGTACCAGCACTGTGCCACGCCATTCTTATGAATAGTCCACCATAGTTACCAAAATCTGCCGGCCACCAGTCTTTTGAGTCTGTTAAGGCTAGTTCAATGTCTTTCTTAAGTGCATCATAGTCCAGGCTTTCAAATTCTTTTTTATAATTGAATTCTTCTCCTAGTGGATTAGACATATCACTGTTTTGACGTAGGACACTTAAATCTAAAGAATTAGGCCACCATTGTTGATTAGTCTTTCCTTCACCTTTTGAAATGGATCCTGCAGATTTTGTACTACCGAAACCTAGCGGGCATTCTGCCTTACTTGTTGCAGCTATATCAGTAGGTTTATTCATGTGAAAGGTGTAATAATAGCCACCAAATAGACCTAGTAAAGCGACTATCGCTATACTTGAATAAATTAATATTGTTTTCATGTTAATTGATTTATTTACAAAATTAATATAGTGTAAATCTATCGTTTATTAATTATGATAAGTTATATCTATTAAAATATCTAGGTTGATTATTTACGCTATTAAAATTTATTAGTTGTTTGATGGAAATTAAAGAGAATCAAATGCTTAATGGTAAAATAGTCTTATTGTTCTTATCTTAAAACAATAAAATTAGATATAAAAAAATCCTCAAATCAAAGGTTTAAGGATTATAAAATTAACTGTTTACAGTCCTAGCGACAGTAAACTAAATTACGCAAACAAAAAAAGACTCTGAAATTAATCAGAG
>CAZBCH010000354.1:0-2325 GCA_964490235.1 uncultured Flavobacteriaceae bacterium
CTGGTAATCCCGCTCCTATAAGAACAATAGCTTCATGACCGCTTTTATTATAGAATCGTGCGGCTAGTGTTCCTTGTCCCCCGTGACTTAAAGCAAAATGCTCCCCTGCTCCTACAGATGTATGTTGGTTTCTAAATTTCCCTAACTGTTGCCAGTGCTTTAAAATGTCCTGATTACCATTATCAAAATCCATAACAGATCTTAAAGTCGCATCTCCGACAGTTCCTTCTACTACTAATGATCTTGCATTTTCATCTCCATAATAGATTTGAGACATCCCTGGAGAAAGTAACAACTTTGTAGCAGATTCCATCGCTCGTTCTCTTCTCGGATCAAATGGCTGTCCATCATCATGAGAACTGATATAATTCATGAAATATGCTGGATCAGCAGGCTTTTTAGTGAGCAATACTTTTCTAATACTGTCATATTTTTTGAAAAGTGTTTTATAATCTTCATTTGCAAAATGTTTGAATCCAAAATCGATCATCGCATCATAACCAGAATCAAAGTAATCTACCTCGCCTCTTGAAAAACCATAAGATCTACCATTCACCGCAGAATATCCGTAAAGTTCACCAAGGATAAAGAAATCATCATCATGAATGGTTTTAGTAGGGTTGTTCTCTTTCCACTGCTCATAAGCAAGTCTTGCCTGCTCATTAAATGTTGACCAGATAGACTCTTCTACATGTTTAACCGTATCTATTCTAAAACCATCTACACCAGTTTCACGAGCATAATCTGTCACCCATTTTATTAAATAGTTTGCTGGTGTTCTTTTCAATCCAGTTTTTGAGAAAAACTCCTCTAATTCTTTTACTTCTTGATCATAACGTCCTTCTTTTTTCCACTTTGCAATCAGGTGTTCTGGCAAATTAACTTCTTCTGTACTTTCAGTTTTAAAATCAGGTAAATTATTAGTTAACGTACAAGTTACTGCAGTTGCTTGATCTTGATAAGTACATCCAGGTCCAGTACGCACCCATTCTTCTGGCCATACTGGATCTTGGTCTGTTACCGGACCGGTATGATTGATCACTACATCGAGTAAAATTCTAATATCCTTTTTGTGTGCTCTTTCTACTAAGGTTTTAAACTCTTCAATTGTTCCATAAGAAGGTTCTACTGCTGTCCAGTCTTTTGCCCAGTAGCCATGAAAGGCATAAGTATATCCAGTTCCTTCATCTACGCCGCCGTGAATTTGTTCCCAGATAGGTGTCAACCAGATGGCGTTCACTCCTAAATCGGTAAAATAACCTTGATCAATTTTTTGAATAATTCCTGCAAAATCGCCTCCTTCAAAACCTCTCAGCTTTCCAGTTTCTTGAGAACGATTAATGATGTTATCGTTAGAAGTATCGCCGTTATTAAATCTATCGGTAAGCAAGAAGTAAACGTTTGCAGCACTCCAGTCAAAGTATGCTTGTTTCTTTTCAATAACCTTTTCTATAGGTTTCTTATCGTCTTCCTTACAAGAAACGATAGCTATTGCGATAAATAATAAATAGAAGAAACTTTTCATAAAGAAGTAATTTGAACGTAAAAATAAAATAAGAAGTTCATTTTATACCATCATAGAATCCTAATATGATACAACGTTTTCGTTATATTTTTTAAAGAGTAATTTTACAATTCAGCAAACGACTAAAATGCTAATGGAAAAATATGTAGACATTTTTATCAATTCCTTTAATGGGTATGCATCTTATTTATGGAAAGAGATTCTCAATCCATCGTGGACTAATTATTTTTATTGGTTACTTGTAGTTTCTTTATTGGTTTTTGCTTTAGAAATTTGGTTACCATGGAGAAAGAATCAAAAAATACTTCGCAAAGATTTTTGGCTGGATTTATTTTACCTCTTTTTTAATTTCTTCTTGTTTTCTTTAATAGGTTACAATGCAGTTTCTGATGTATTTGTAGAACTTTTTAATGACGGTCTTGCGAGTATAGGTATTACAAACCTGGTAGCTATCGAGATAAGTAGTTTTCCGTTTTGGGTGCAGCTGCTAATCATGTTTGTTATAGCAGATTTTATCCAGTGGAACATTCATAGATTGCTGCACAGAGTTCCTTTTTTATGGGAATTTCATAAAGTACATCATAGTGTGAAAGAAATGGGATTTGCAGCGCAATTTCGTTTTCATTTTATGGAAACCATTGTTTATAAAGCATTACAATATTTGCCTCTTGCGATGATAGGTTTTGGGATCAATCAGTTTATTGTGATCCATATGATTGCTGTTTTAATAGGACATTTGAATCATGCCAATTTAAATTGGGATTACGGACCTTTCAAATACATTTTAAACAATCCTAAAA
>CAZBCH010000355.1:0-6174 GCA_964490235.1 uncultured Flavobacteriaceae bacterium
AGCTGAACAACTTTGTAAAGCACTAAATGGCATTATTCCAGACATCTGTACTCAAAAAATATCTCGCACAACAGGACACAAACGCAGTAGATAAGGCATATCGCAAGTACACAAAATTCTTTCTCAACCTTGAGATACAGCAGAATATAGACAAGAGTAACGAGGAGCAAATACAGGCTACTTTTCTAACAGAACTCTTTGTAAACGTGCTCGATTATACTATTAATCCAAAACCCAAATACAACCTAACTACAGAATATAAAAACGAGAAAAATAACCGCAAGGCAGACGGTGCCATTATCACAGAAGAAAAGACGGTAGCCGTTGTCGAGCTTAAGGGCACAAATACAAAGGATCTGGAAAGCATACGACGTCAGGCTTTTGATTATAAGGTAAATCACAAAGGGTGCAGGTTTGTCATTACCTCTAATTTTGAAAAACTACGTTTTTATATAGACGACACGACAGAATTATTGGATTTTGACTTGTTTAACCTTACACGCGATGACTTTGGACTGTTGTATTTATGTTTGTACAAAGACAATTTGCTCAAGGAATTACCGCTCCAGATAAAGCAGGATTCACTCATTGTAGAGGAGCAGATTACCAAAGACTTTTACAAAGATTATTCACTCTTTAAACGTGAGCTGTACCGTGACCTGGTCAAGAAAAACGGTAAAGTTTTAAAGGTCGCGATTCAGGAAGAGACTGGTATTACAGATAATGCAGAACATCAGTCAGATCTTGAGCGACTGGAGAAAAACGTAAAACTCACGCTTTTTAAAAAGTCGCAGAAACTTATAGATCGTTTTCTCTTTATCTTTTTTGCAGAAGATCGCGGACTCTTACAACCCAATTATACCATAAAACGTCTTGCAGAATGGGACACCATACGCAAGCTGGACGTAGATGAGCCTTTGTACGATCGTTTTAAAAAACACTTTAACTATCTGGATAAAGGCCGTAAGGGCGATGCAGAAAATAAAGAGATTTTTGCCTACAATGGTGGTCTCTTTAAACCGGATTCTATCCTGGATCGTGTGATTATAGATGATGATTTACTCTACAATCACACTAAAAAACTGGCAACTTATGATTTTGAAAGCCAAGTTGACGTCAACATCCTTGGTCATATTTTTGAAAACTCTCTCAACGAGATTGAAAGTATTAATGCCGAAATAGAAGGCGGCAACTTTGACAAGCAGAAAAGCAAGCGTAAGAAGGATGGTGTTTTTTACACGCCTAAGTATATCACAAAATACATTGTAGAAAATACCGTAGGCAAATTATGCGATGAGAAAAAAGCTGAACTCGGTTTTAAAGAAGAAGAGTATTTTAAAGGTCGTGGTACAGGTAGAAAGAAGCGAAACGACAAGACCATACAAAAGCTAGTTGAAACGCTAGACGTCTACCGTGACTGGTTATTACAGATCACTATTTGTGATCCTGCTTGTGGCTCTGGTGCATTTCTTAACCAGGCACTGGATTTCCTCATTAAAGAACATCAGTACATAGACGAGCTTAAGACCAAAATTCTAGGTGGTGGCTTACAGTTTCCAGATATAGAAAACACCATACTGGAGAACAATATTTATGGCGTAGATCTTAACGAGGAGTCTGTAGAGATTGCAAAGCTATCACTCTGGCTACGCACCGCACAACCACGCCGTAAGCTCAACGACTTGAGCAGTAATATAAAATGTGGTAACAGTTTAATAGACAGCAAAACCATAGCAGGAGATAAAGCCTTTAACTGGGAGATCGCTTTCGCGAAAGTGTTTGCAAACGGAGGTTTTGATGTTGTGATTGGGAATCCGCCTTATGTACAATCTCACGCATTAGATGATAAAGCAAAAAACTATTTCTACAAAAACTATCGAACGGCAGAATATCAGATAAACTTATACGGTTTGTTTTGTGAAAAAATCGTTTCCCTATTGAAGAATGATAGCCTTTACAGTATCATAATACCTAATTACTGGATATCTACAAAATATGATGAAAAATTGCGGAAATTTTTATTCTTAGATAATCATTGTCTAAAACTTGTCAACTTATATCGAGTTTTTGAAGACGCAACAGTAGATACACTAATAATTATTGGACAATCGGTTGAAAATGCTATTTATCCAAAATCTACAACTTTAAACAGTATCTCTAAATCACACAACACGATCAATAAAAGACTCTTATCACTAGATAATAAAGACTGGTCAATATCCAAAATAATTAAACTTTCAAACGCCAGCGAAAAACTAAAAATAAGTTTCAATGAAAATATTGACTTAACTGGAAAACACACCATAAGAGATTTTTTCGATGGCTACCAAGGGATGAAGCCCTATGAGAAAGGTAAGGGAACGCCAGCTATGACCAGGGAAATGATGAAAAATAGAGTTTATCATTCTGATAATAAGGATACAGATAATCACTTCCCGTTAATAGGTGCAAGTAATGTTCAAAAATATTATTTGAGGAGTTACGAGACTTATATTCTATACGGGAAAAATTTAGCTGCACCGAGAAACAAGCAAATTTTTCAAGGTCCAAGACTTTTGTTAAATAGGATATTATCAAAAGATAACATTGATGTAACTTATGTTGAAGAAACGCTCATAAATAATACGGATGTATTTAATATAATTCCCAAAAAAGGTTTTGAAAATTATACTTATCCGGTATTAACGATTTTAGCCAGCAAATTATGTGGTCAATATTTTAAAAAGAATAATGTCAATCTCGGACGAAAAGCATTTCCTAAATTGAACGTTAACAATATTTTAGATTTTCCACTACCAGAATTAGATATTGATATCAGTATACCTAAGAAGTTTTTAAAAATAGCTAGTTTGAATGAAATTTTGAGAACGAAATTTTTAAGGTATTTAACTAGTAAATTTAGTTTAATAAAACTTTCGAGGAAACTCGAAAACTGGCAAGATTTAGATTTTGGCGATTTTATCAAAGAACTTAATAAAGCAATTAAAGCCACCAACAAATTACGAGAAAAGGAAGGTCAAGCACCAGTTGCGGTACTTACCAAAACAGACGAGTTTGAATGGTTAGACCTCTTTGAGCAAAACAAGAAAAAAGCACAAGACCTACTATCACAAATCAACACCCTAGAACAACAAATAGATGCAATGGTGTATGAGCTGTATGGATTGAGTGATGAAGAGATAAGGATTGTGGAGAATGGGTAAGATGGAAATAGATATAAGCAAGTTGAAGATTTATGATAGAAGTATATTTCCTAAATTAAATAGAGAAGATGTCAAAAAAGATCATCATTTGTATTTACTCAACTTAACATTAGAACCTTATATAAGATATATTACGTTTACCGAAGAGTATCTTGATAACAAAGCTGAAGAATATCAACAGAAGCACTTGAACTCATTAAACAACGAGAACGAAAGCTGGATTGTAAGTGATGAGTATGCATCAAAAATGAACGAGATTGATAATGAATTCGCGCAACGATTTAGAGAATCGATTATAGTACAATTGTTCTCATTTATAGAAGGTTCCCTTGTTAGTTCTTGTGAGATGTATTACTCAAATAAAGAAATAGAAGATCCTAGTGATTATCATTTCCCTGAAAAAGGAGGTTTAGATGATGTAAAGTCATTTTTAAAGAACAATGCTGGAATTGAATTAAAATTGATTAATAAAGAGCTAGATTTCTTTAATAAGTTGAGAACCTTACGTAATAGGATTGTGCACCATAAGACTTCATTTTTTACTGACGACAAGAAAAAAATAAATCAATTAAAAGCTCTTTCAAAAGGTAGATTTCAAATGCGAAGTAAAGATGATTTTATGACGATGTATTTTCTATATTTTGACAACCCGGATTTCTTATTTGAAATCATAGAAAATATAAAGTCACTTTACTTAAAGTTAGGGGAAAGAGGAGTTTATTATTAAAAGAAAATATATGCCGAATAAAAATCATTTAAGAATTATACCAGAAAGACAAATGCAGGAATCAGGTGCTGTAAAATTTAATTATGGATTTGCATCTACCGATGATGAAAATACGCGTGAGCCAAATTATAATTATATGGCCCGTGTACTTAGAAGAGATTTGCGTAACTATGAAAGTGATGTAGTGGCAAAAATTGAAGCTAGAGACGTTTCCATAGACGTTCCCCATAATGTTGATTATGTTGAGATAGAGTTTATGGGGCAATTTCATCTTGAAGAGTATTATGAAAAGTGGTATAATACTTTTGGGCTTGAAGGTGTAAGATTTACTGAGTATAATAGAAAGGGGCTCTTTGCAATAGCTGATCGAGAAAAATTCGCCAATTTTATAGCAAGTGTAGAAGCTGTTATTTTAAAAGGAACGCGTAATACACAAGCAGAAATACCTTCGCGATATGTTCTCTATGTAAAACATTTTGAATTGCTCACTTCTGCTGACATTATTCAACTAGATACCGAAAGACTAGGTAATGTTGTGATGCTTAAAACCATTGAGTTACCTGCAAATACAGATTTAGAAAATGAAATAATTAATGCATTAGGAGCTTATTTAATTGAACAAGAAATTAGTCACACGATTGACAGAGAAGTAAATAGAATAGAGCTATATGATGTGACTGCTGCACAATTATTTGTAATAGCTCAAAATTTTGATATTATCGAAAGTGCTACATCCTCGTTAACAGGAGTTGTAAGACCAGGTATTTATAATGTTGTTAAACGTGGTGCTGGTTTTGAGATAGCAAACTCAGATCAAGATTTGCCTATTATAGGTATTTTAGATACTGGCATCAGTATGGAAACTCCATTAGCTTCTATTACAATTAATGATGACAGTTTTTCATTAGATGGAAGTCCACTGATAGATACTTTTGACAGAGATGGGCACGGCACTATGGTTGGCGCTTTAGCTTCGCTCGGAAAATATAATCATCAAAATGAATTTCAAGGAGAAGTAAATGCAGATGCAAAACTATTATCAATAAAGCTTTTAGCAGATGGACGTGGTTATCTGTCTGAAAATAAAGTTATCAAGCTATTAAGAGCTGCTAAAGACAAGTACCCTGAAATGATGCTTTTTGTTCTTACAATATGCTACACTGACCCTAAACATAAAAACCAACCTTTTTCTAACTACACATTTGAACTTGACAAGTTTGCTCACGAAACAAATAGTCTAATTTTCATAAGCACGGGCAATAACGATATGTCCAAAAACGAGAATACTGATTATGATTTAGAATATTTTAATAATGACAGTACTAATTTGAGTACCCCAGCAGATTCAATGAATAATATGACCGTAGGAGCTGCGGCTGATGGACTTTACGACGGTGCGTTTAATGGAATAAGTATGGGCAAAGAGTATCCTACAATTTTCTCTCGCAAGGATGCTACAGATTTGGCAGCAATATATCCGTCAACAAAAAAGAACAAAAATCTGTTTAAGCCAGACGTAATCGAAAGTGGAGGAGATTATGGTTTCTACAGACCAAATACTATTGATTTTATGGATAATGCTGCTATTTCCGTTCTTTCAAATAATCCAGCGAGAGGTTATATGAAAGAGGTCGGCACTAGCCTTTCCGCTCCATTAATTGCAAATCTAGCTGCAAAACTGAAAATTATTTACCCTGAAATTAATTCTCAAACAATAAAAGCGTTAATAATAAATAGTGCTAGTTTAGAACGTACGATTTATCCAGAAAATGTAAATCTACTTTTAAATAGAACTGCTGGTTATGGCGTAACAGATATAGATAAGGCATTGTTTTCAAACGAGAATGGCGCAACATTAATTCTGGAAGATAGCATAAACTCTGATGAACAAAAGATTTACCCAATCAACTTTCCCGAGTATCTAGTAACAACAGATTTAGGTAAGAAAAGAGGAATATTAAAAGTGACTGGTACATTGTGTTTTAGTTTTTTACCGTTACAGCATAATCAACTTACATATTGCCCGATACATATGGCTTTTAGTGTGTTTAGAAATCATACTTCAGATCAAATAAATAGTAAAGACAAAGACCTTAATAGCAAACTACGAACTGGTCAAACGTGGTCTCAATCTGCAAGAGCAAAGAAAAACCCAGTTCCCTATAGTAATGTTCAAAAAATTGAGTTCAACATTAACTTTGAACATTTGAGAGACGAGGATCAAGTATTAAAGCTTGCAGTACA